>JBBFLP010000024.1:4587-20245 GCA_037478975.1 Armatimonadota bacterium | reverse complement strand
TCAGGCGGATGACCTGCCCGTCGTTGGTGGGAGTCATCCCCAGATCCGAATTCATTATGGCGCGCTCTATCATCCCCAGCGCCTGCTTGTCCCACGGCGAGATCACAAGCAGCCGTGGCTCGGGAACGCTGATGGCCGCAAGCTGGTTGATGGGCATCGGCGTTCCGTGGTAGTCCACCTGGATGCCGTCCAGAAGCGCCGGATTCGCGCGCCCCGTCCTCAGGGTGTGGAAGTCGTCCTGAGCGGCTTTCACCGCTCCTTTCATCCGCTGCTCGGCGTCTTTGATCAGGTCACCGGTCATCGTCGAACCTCCCCACGTAGGTCCCTATATCGCTACGCAGCAAGACCTCGCGAATGTTTCCCCTGCGCGTGATATCAAACACGATCACGGGCAGGTTGTTCTCCCGACAGAGCGTGAACGCGGTCAGGTCCATTATCTGCAGACCGCGGTTGATGGCATCCATATAGTCAATGCGGTCGAACTTCCGGGCATCGGGGTTCTTCCGGGGATCGCTGTCGTAGATCCCGTCCACGTTCGTCCCTTTCAGAACCGCCTGCGCCTGGATCTCCACCGCCCGCAGGACGGCCGCGGTGTCCGTAGTGAAGTACGGGTTGCCCGTCCCCGCCGCCAGGATCACCACCCGTCCCTTTTCCAGGTGGCGGATGGCGCGCCGCCGGATGTACGGCTCGGCCAGAGCCGCCATGTTGATGGCCGTCTGCACCCGGGTGTCGCAGCCCAGCTGCTCCAGCACGTTCTGCAGAGCCAGAGAGTTGATGACGGTGGCCAGCATGCCCATCGCGTCGCCGGTCACACGGTCAATGCCGGCTCCCGAAGCCTGCTGGCCGCGGATGATGTTGCCTCCCCCGACCACCACCGCCACCTCGACGCCCAGATCCTGAGCGTCCTTCACGTCCTGCGCGATGGCCTTGATGGTCTCCGGGTCAATGCCGAACCGCTGCTTTCCGGCGAAAGCCTCCCCGGAAAGCTTCACCAGCACCCGGCTCCAGCGGGGTGTGCCGGTCACGCCGGCTCAGGCTCCCTGTTCCTGCGCTTCGGCGCCCTGGCCGTCGGCGGTCTCGCCGACGCGCCAGCGGATGAACCGCTTGATCTCGATCTTCTCCCCGATGCGTCCGATGGCTTCCGTGATGAGCTGCCGGATGGTGACGCTCTCATCCTGGATGAACGGCTGGTCCAGCAGGACGCGCTCTCCGAAGAACTGCTTCTCCATCCGCCCTTCCACGATCTTCGGGATGGCCGCGTCGGGCTTTCCCTGTTCGCGGGCCCAGGTCTCGTGGATGGCGCGCTCCCGCTCGATGACCTCCGCCGGCACTTCGTCGCGATCCAGATACTCCGGGTTCGTCCACGCCACGTGCATCGCCAGCTTATGGGCCAGGTCCTTGAACTCGCTGTTCTTGGCGACGAACGGGGTCTCGCAGCTCAGCTCCAGCATCACCGCGATCTGCCCGCCGGTGTGCACGTAGGTTTCGATGATCCCCTCCGACGCCACACGGTCCTGGCGCTTGGCCGCGACAGCCACGCCGCGCTGGCGCAGCAGGTCGGTCGCCTTCTGGAAGTCGCCACCGGTCTCCTCCAGCGCGCGTTTGCAATCCATCATTCCCGCTCCGGTGGCTTCCCGGAGCTGCTTCACGGTCTTCGCGTCAATGGCCACTGATTCTTTGTCTCCTGTGTACGGAAATCGTCACTTCCTGAGCGTCCCGGCTCTGTGTCCGGCAGGCTTACTCCTGCTCCAGGGTCTCGGCGGATGCGCTCTGCTCCTCCGCGTCTGCGGCCTTCGCCACCCGGGTGGTCGGCATCTTGCCCGCGCGGATGATGCGCCGCGGCCGGCTCTCGCCTTCGGCGGGCGCGGATTCGGCCTCGGCGGCCGGCTCGGCGACGGCTTCGGGCTCCTCGACAGCCACCGCTTCAGGCTCCGGAGCCTCCTCGGCCTCAGCCGCCTGTTCCTCCTCGGCCGCGGCCTCCTCGACGAACTCGGGGACCAGATCTTCGGCCGGAACCTCCGGCTCCTCGGCCTCGCCCTCATCGGGTTCCCCGGCTTCTTCGGCGGCTTCCTCATCCACCACCTCGGCGCCCTGCCACTCCACCTGCTTGACCTCGACGATGGCGTCGGCGATCTTGGAGCACATCAGCTTGATGGCGCGGATGGCGTCGTCGTTGCCGGGGATCACCCAGTCCACCTCATCCGGGTCGCAGTTGGTATCCACGATGGCGACCACGGGGATATCCAGCTTGCGGGCCTCAGCCAGCGCGATCCGCTCCTTCTTCAGGTCCACGATGAAGACCGCGCCGGGCAACTCCGGCATATCTTTGATGCCTCCGAGGTACCGCTCCAGGCGCTCGCGCTCCTCGCGCAGGTGCATGGCCTCTTTCTTGGGAAGACGCTCCAGGCTGCCGTCTTCCTCCATCTTCTCCAGCTCGCGCAGCCGCTGGATGCGCTCGCGGATGGTGCGGTAGTTGGTAAGGGTTCCGCCCAGCCAGCGCTGGTTCACCCAGTACTGCCGGCAGCGCCTGGCAGCTTCGGCGACGGCGTCCTGCGCCTGCTTCTTGGTGCCGACGAACAGGATGGGCTTATTCTCCATCGCCACCTGCTGGACGAACGCGCGGGCTTCCTCGAAAAGCTTCAGGGTCTGGTGAAGGTCAATGATGTAGATGCCGTTCCGCCCCCCGTAGATGTAGCGCTTCATCTTGGGGTTCCAGCGGTTCGTGCGGTGACCGAAGTGGACTCCTGCCTCCAGGAGTTCCTTCATGGTGATGCTTGCCAAGTTGTCCTCCGTTTGGTTGTTGACGTTGCCCCGCATCATTCCGCAGGCGCGGCATTAGGATGTGTCCGCATGCCGACCCGCCTTGCAGTCCGCGGGACTGAGTGATTGCACGATGCTGCCCTGGCCGCCCGGGCCTGCCGGCAGCATCGTGGAGTTTAGCATGAAGCCGCCCGCCGCGCAAATGCGCGACGGTCGCCCCCGAGGTTCATCGGCAGAAGCCAGCCCTTACTTGACCTCCTCTGCCCCTGGCGGCCACAGGGGCGCGAGGCCAGATAGACCCTGTCAGGCTCTGAGGGATACTTCCAGGCCCTCAGGGTCCAGCACGACATTCACGCTGGCGGCAAAGGAGCCGCCGCCCCGCACGAACCCCAGATAATGCTTCAGGCGCTCTGCGGCGTTCACGCTGTTGTGTGCCAGGACCACAGCTCCCGGCGGCATTTTCGGAAGGGCTTCCTCAAGAATGTCCAGATACACGCCCTTGCCGCGTCCGCCCGCTCCGTCCGCATCCAGATAAAGCAGGTGGATGGGTCCGTCCCATTCCCGGACGTAGGTCACGGCATCCGCGGCCACCACACGCGCCACGCCGGATGGGTCTATTCGCCGGACGTTCCGCTCGGCTCGCCCGGCTTCCTCAGGGACGATCTCGATGCCCACCAGGTGCTCTGCGGTGTAGCAGGCTCCGGGACCCACCGCCGCCCCGGCGTTCGAGATGAAGGTGTTCCCGCAGAACACGCCCGCCGCCAGCATCACCGGGGGCTGGATGATGGCGTTGATGGCATACAGAAGGCGCTGCATCCGGGGCGTGATGGCCGTCCAGGGAATCTCGAAGAGCTCCCGCACGGCGCGTCTGTGCGCCAGCATCCTGGCGCGGTCATACTCCGCGTGCGGCAGGATTCCCGCGTCCACCAGGCTCCGTAAAGCATCGGCCACCACCCGTTCTTCATCTGCGGCCGGTTCCAGCTCCCGGTGCGGGTCGGAGTAATCCATCCGGTAATTGTCGCTGTCCGGGGCCCGGAAGACAGCAACGCGCGTGCCCTTGTTCAAGGCAGCGACTCCCGGTGCGCGGCGAACTTCTCCTCCACGAAGCGGCGGATGGCCTCCTGAAATACTTTTGTATCGAACGAAAGGGCGTGCTGCCGGATGGCCTGCGGATCGAAGTCCTCCGGGCGGTAGCGCTTTACGGCTTCCATCAGCGCCTGCGGGGTCTGCTCGTCGAAAAAGATGCCCGACAGCCCTTCCTTGACCGTGTCGAGCGCCCCGCCGCGGCGGAACGCGATCACCGGCCGGCCGGCCGCCTGCGCTTCCACCGGCGTGATGCCGAAGTCTTCCTCGCCGGGGAAGATGAACGCCTGGCAGCGTGCGTACGCCTCGGCCACCTGCTCATCGCTCTGGCCGCTGCGGAAGGTGATGGTGGGTCCGGCGATGCTCTTGAGATACTTCTCCTGCTCCCCTTCCCCGATGATCAGCAGGGGCAGCCGGAGCTCGTTGAACGCCTCGATGGCGAGGCCCACTTTTTTGTAAGGAGCGAAGCGTCCCACCATCAGGAAATAGTCGTCCAGCTCGTCGGAGATGCGGAACCGGTGCGTCTCCACAGGCGGATGGATGACGGTGGACTCCCGGCGGTAGTATTTCCGGATGCGGGCGGCCACGTGCCGTGAGATGGCCACGAAATGATCCACCCCGAAGGACGTCCGCAGATCCCACGTCCGGGCCGATGACATCAGAAGCGCAGCGATGGCATTGAACACCTTGCCCTTCCCGGACTCGCGAAGGTAGTCGTGGTAGAGGTCCCAGGCGTAGCGCATCGGGCTGCAGCAGATGCACACGTGCATCGTCTTGGGGCGGGTGATGACGCTCTTTGCGCAGGCGTGGTTTATGCTGATGACCACGTCGAACTCGGAGAGGTCGAACTGCTCGAAGGCGAGCATGAAGACGGGCAGGAACCGCTGGTGATACTTCGCCGCTCCGGGGACCTTCTGGGCGAAGCTGACGCGGATGTCCTTCCTGCGGAACTCCTCCGGCATGGTCTCCGGTGTGTACAGCGCCGTGTAGATGGGCGCGTCCGGATACACCTCCGCGAGCGCCAGCAGATGCTTCTCCGCGCCCGCCATCACATTCAACCTCTCGCAGACGAGCGCCACCTTCATCCCTCGTTCACCCCGCAGTCTCCTTCTCGCTGGTAGCCAGCCGGGCGGGCTGTTGCCGCCTGCTGGCCGGTCAGGGCTATTCTAGAGGAGCGCGCGCCGGCGCGTCAAACGCCGGCTTTATGCTATAACCCTCTGGACAGGACGCACGAATGCTGGTCTCATACCATAACCATACGCGCTGGAGCGACGGGTCTCCCACCATCGCCGAGATGGTGGAGGGCGCTCTGACTCAGGGGCTCGACGAGCTGGGCATCTCGGATCACTTTGTGTTGTTCCCGGACCGCAGGGAAGTGGACTGGTCCATGCCTCTGGACCTGCTGGGCGAATACGTCGCCGAGCTGCAGGACACGGCCTCGCGTCTGGACGGGATGCAGCTGCGGCTGGGCGTCGAAGCGGACTATCTGCCGGGCACCGCAGAGCAGCTGAGAAGCGAACTGGAGAAGCACCCCTTCGATTTCATCATCTGCTCCGTGCACTATGTGGACGAGTTCCCGGTGGATGCAGACCGCAAATACTGGGATCCCCTGCTGCAGGAGCGCATCAACGAGATCTGGCGGGAATACTGGCTGCGGGTGCGGGATATGGCTGCGGCGCGCATCGGCGATATCGTGGCCCATCTGGACCTTCCCAAGAAGTATGGTTTCCGCCCCACGCAGGATCTGTCAGAGGAAGAGGACCAGGCTCTGGACGCCATCCGGGCGGCGGATCTGGCCATCGAGATCAACACAGCGGGCTGGAGCCTCTCCGCCGAGGAGGCCTATCCTTCCCTTCGGCTGCTGCGGAAGGCGCGGCAGAGGGATATCCCCCTTGTTATCAGCGCGGACGCGCACTCTCCTGCCCATCTGACGCGCCACTTCGGCCGCGCCCGGGAGCTTGCGCGTGAGGCCGGCTACGATCGGCTGCTCCGTTTCCATCAAAGGGAGCGCTTTGAGATCCCTCTGTAGTTTTGAGGGGCCAGTGGGAGAGATCTATGCGGCTGGCGGGTGAACTGCTGAAAAGATATCCGGGCAATCCTATCCTTACGTGGAAGGACCTTCCCTATCACGTCAACGCCGTCTACAATCCCGGGGCGGTCAAGCACGGCGACGAGTATATCCTGGTGCCCAGGGTGGAGGACGGCCGCCGGGATAACCGCCTGCACATCGCGCGCAGCCGGGACGGGATCCATTTCACCGTGGAGCCCGAGCCGATTGCGCTGCCCGGCAGCCCGGAGGACTTGGTCTGGGAGAAGCATCAGTATGACGCTCGCGTCACTCCTCTGGACGGGGCGTATTACATCGCCTACTGCGCGCAGACTATGGGAGAGGTGGTGCGCATCGGGCTGGCCCGGACGGAGGACTTCCGCACCTTCGAGCGTCTGCCCTTCGCCACCCAGCCCTGGAACCGCAACTGCGCCCTGTTCCCGGAGAAGATCGGCGGACTGTATGCGCGGTTGGACCGCCCGATGAGCGGCAGCGACGCCATCACGTTCATCACGTTTTCGCCGGATCTGGTATTCTGGGGCCGCTCGCGACCGCTGGAGCTGGAAGTGCAGACGTGGATGCGCGAGAAGTGGGGCATCGGACCGCCACCCATCCGCACGGACGAGGGCTGGCTGTTGATCATCCACGGCGTATGGCTGGCGTGCAACTATGTGTACCGGCTGGGCGTCGTCCTGCTGGATCTGGAAGACCCGTCCCGGGTCATCGGACAGTGTCCGGAGTTCATCCTGACCCCGCGCGAGGATTACGAGCGTTGCGGAGAGGTGCCGAACTGCGTGTTCGCGAATGGCGCCATCCTGGAACCGGACGGAGAGCTGAAGGTCTACTACGGGGCGGCCGATACCTGTATCGGGCTGGCCACGGGCCACGTGGACGAACTGATCGCCGCCTGCAAGAACGGCATCAGACCCGGCCGTTCCTGAGACTTTGCGGGAAGCTTCAGGCGGCCGCGTGGCGGCCGGGGTGAGGTTGCTTTTGCCTGTCAGATGTGGTAAAAGATGTTTGAATGCAAGGGGATGGAGTCCCCCGCAATCGTCGCAACCGGCTGATGACTCCTACCAGCAATAGCCGTCCTCGCCTGCAAAGGCCGCGGACGGTGGCAGGAGGAACGGTCCAATGCAAGAAGCCCTGCGCGAGGATCATCTGCCGGACGTCGCCCCACCCACGGTCTCGCCTCCCGGCGATCCTCTCTTCCGCGCTCTTCAGGAGGCCATCGCGCTTTGTTCCGGCCCGGCCGCATCGGACGCAGCTGCCGGCAAACTGGCCGCGCTGGCCCGCCGCCTGAGTGAGCGACGCTTTCACCTTGCCGTGCTTGGCCAGTTCAAGCGCGGGAAAAGCACCCTGCTGAACGCCTTGCTGGGAGAGGATGTCCTTCCTTCCTCCGTGCTGCCCCTCACCGCCATTCCGACCTTTATCCGCGGCGGAAGCGAACGCAGTGCGCGGGTGGAGTTCCAGGGCTCCCGCGATCCTGATGTGGCCACGGCGGCGGATCCGGAAGAGCTGCGCGCCTTCCTGGCGCGGTATGTCACGGAAGAAGAGAATCCGGGCAACCGTCTGAACGTTTCCACTGTCGAAGTCACCCACCCCGCGTCTCTGCTGACGCAGGGCGTGGTGCTCATAGACACTCCCGGCATCGGTTCCACCCACCGGCACAACACGGAAGCCACACTGAACTTTCTCCCCCAGTGCGATGCGGCTCTGTTCGTCGTGTCGCCGGATCCTCCGGTCACGGAGGTGGAGATCGAGTTCTTGAAGAGGGTGCGCTCCCGGGTGGGGCGGATCTTCTTCGTGCTGAACAAGGCGGACTATCTGGAGGGGCCGGAGCGGGAGGAGATGCTCCGTTTCGTGGAGCGTGCGCTGCGGGAGCACGCGGGTCTGGACGGCGACCTGCGCCTTCTGATGATCTCTGCCCGTCAGGGTCTCCAGGCAAGGCGCTCCGGTGACTCCCGTCTGTGGGACTCCAGCGGGATGCACGAGCTGGAGTCGCATCTGCAGAGCTTCCTGGTGCGGGAGAAAGAGTCCGCGCTTCACCGGGCGGTCGCGGCCCGTGCGGTGGAGGTTCTGGAAGAGGTCCTTCTGGAGAAGCGGTTGTCGCTGGAGACCATGCGCCTGCCCGTCGAGGAGATCGAGCGGCGGCTCAGGTTGCTGGAGGAGCGTTTCCGCGAGGTGCAACTGCGTCAGGTTGCCGTGCGTGACGGACTGGCCGGAGACCGCAAACGTCTGGCCGCCCTGCTTGAGGAGCAGGCGGCGCAGCTCCGCAAGAAGGCGTTCAACCTCTTCATGAAGACCGTAGAGCGCGCCATTGACGAGCCCGGCGCGGGTCCCGGCGCGCCGCAGGAGGCGCTCGCCGAAGTCATTCCGGCCTTCTTCGAGAACGAGCTGGGTGAGCTGTCCACCGAGTTCGAGTCGCGCGTCCGGCAGACCCTGGATCTCCGCCGCCGCGAGGTGGACGCCCTGGTGGATGCGGTCCGGCAGACTGCCGCGGAGTTGTTCGACCTGCCGCACCACGCCACAACGGATACCGGCGAGTTCGAGGTGACGCGCGAGCCCTACTGGGTGACCCACTACTGGCCGATCACTCTGGGTCTGCTCCCGGAGGGGTTCTGGGACCGGTTCCTGCCGGCCGCGATGCGCCGCAGACGGCTTCTTGCCAGGATGAAGGAGAGGGTGGAGGTGCTGGTGGCGGAAAATGTGGAGAACGTCCGCTGGCCCACCCTGCAGAACCTGGACCGCAGCATCCGGGAGTTCGGCGAAGAGCTGGACAGACGCCTGGAGGAGGCGGTCCGGGCCACCATCGGGGCCATAGAGGCCGGCCGTAGCCGCCGGTTGGACGCGTCGCAGAAAGCCACGCAGGAGGGAGCCGCCCTGGAAGAGATGATCCGGCGGCTGGAGGAGTTGGTCAGGGTGCTTCGGGAGGAGGCAACCTGTTGACCGAGACATGGACCCTCGCGACCCTCTGGCTGGGCCTTGCGCTTCTTGCCACCCTGCTCTCCATCTGGCTTCGGGTGGCTACGGCTCTTTCCGAGATCGTAGTCGGAACGGTGGCGCAGCTTGCCATCGGAGCGGCGATGGGCGGGGTGTTGCTGGGAGCCGACGATTCCTGGGTGAAGTTCCTCTCCGGCACGGGGGCCATTCTGCTCACATTTCTTGCCGGGGCGGAGCTGGACCCCGCCGTGTTCCGGGTGCGCTGGAAGGAGGCCACCGGCATCGGCTTGGCCGGGTTCATTGCGCCGTTCCTGGGATGCACGGCTGTCGCGTTCTATCTGCTGCACTGGGAGCCACGGGCCAGCTGGCTGGCGGGTGTCGCGCTCTCCACCACGTCGGTAGCCGTGGTCTACGCCGTGATGCTGGAGTTCGGGCTGAACCGGGCCGACTTCGGGAAGGTTGTTCTGGCAGCCTGCTTCATCAATGATCTGGGAACGGTGCTGGCTCTGGGGCTGATCTTTGCCCCCTTCACAACCCGGACACTGGTCTTCGGGATGGTCAGCGTGGCGGCCTTTGCCGTTCTGCCCTGGCTCACTCCCCGGTTCTTCAGGCGTTATGGCGGCAGGCCGTCCGAGCTGGAGGCCAAGTTCCTCCTCCTCTGTCTTTTCGGCCTGGGCGCGCTTGCCACGTGGGCCGAGAGCGAGGCCGTTCTGCCCGCCTACATCGTGGGGATGGTCCTGGCGGGGACGGTGGGGAAGGATCATCAGCTGATCCGGCGCCTCAGGACGCTGACGTTCGGCCTTTTGACGCCGTTCTATTTCATCCGGGCGGGCTCCTTCGTGTCCGTGCCTGCCCTTGCATCCGCCCCCCTGGTGTTCCTGGTGTTGCTGGCGGCCAAAATGGTCTCCAAATCCATTGCGGTGTTTCCGGTCACCCGAGCGTTCGGCAGCGATCACCGGGAAGGCATCTACACCACCCTTCTGATGTCCACCGGCCTGACGTTCGGAAGCATCTCCGCGCTGTTCGGCCTGACCCATGGCATCATCACGCGGGAGCAGTATTCGTATCTTGTGGCGGCGGTCATCGCAAGCGCGGTCGTGCCCACACTGATCGCCAACGCGGTGTACCTGCCCCGCCACCTCCTGCAGGCGCCGCAGGAGACCGCTTCCATTGAGCCCCGACAGGGGGAGACTGCGGAGGTCAGGAAATGATAGAGAGGATCCTCGTCGCTTACGATGGCTCTGAGCAGGCGGAGAAGGCGTTCCATTTCGCGCTGGAGATCGCCCGCCGCTTCGATGCCGGGCTGTTCGTCCTTTCGGTGGCGCGTCCGCCTGAGCCGCCTGAAGCGGTGGAGACAGAGGCTGTCATAGAAAGCGCCACCGAATACTACAGGAAAGGTTTCGAGGCGCTGGCGGACAGTGCCCGTCAGGCCGGTATCGAGCCCCATCTGGAAGTCCGGGTGGGGCACCCCGCGGATCAGATCGTCCACTACGCGAATGAGCTGGGCGCGGACTTGATCGTGATGGGGCACCGCGGGAAGTCATTCATGGCCCGGTGGCTGCTGGGGTCGGTGTCCAAGCGCGTGCTCAGCTACGCCCACTGCACTGTCACCATCGTGCGTTGAGACTGACCTTCTCTTGAGGCAAATAGCACCGTGAAGATCGTCCTGCTGATGCTAGGCGGTGCCCTGGGCGCCCTGGCCCGCTACAGCGTTTCCGTGGCTTCCACGAAGCTCTTCGGAGCGGTGGTGCCGGCCGGAACGTTTCTGGTGAACCTGAGCGGATGTTTCCTGCTGGGGTTGATGTTCGGGCTGGGGGAGGCGCGAGGTATCAGCCCGGGCTTTCGCCTGTTCTTTATGACGGGCTTCCTGGGTGCCTACACCACGTTCTCCACATTTGCCGTGGAGAGCGCGCTGGCGCACGAGGGCGGCAGAGCCGGGCTGGCGACCGCCAATATCCTGGCCAACAACCTGGGCGGGCTGGCGCTGGCGAAGGCGGGGCTGATGCTGGGCAGGCTGATCTAGGGGGATAGCAGATAATGCCGGTCGAATATCGCGTAATCGAGGTGTTCACAAGCGAGGAGGCCCGCTGGGAAGGGCGGCCTGTGTGGGAGGCCATTCTGGAGGCCGTGCGCCGCTCGGACCTGGCGGCTCGTTGCACCGTGAGCCGGGCGATGGCCGGTTGTTACGAGAACGGAGAGATGGCTTCCGGCAGCCTGGAGGTGCTGTCGTTCAACATGCCGCTGAAGATCGAGGTCATCCTGCCGGCCGCCCAGCTGGATGAACTGCTTCCCCGCATTGAGGAGATGGTGACGGATGGCATCGTCGCCGTCGAGGAGATGCAGGTGCGGGTGCATCGGACCCGCAAGCGCCTCATCCCCCGGCAGCTCCGGGTGAAGGATGCCATGACTCCCTCTCCGCATGCCGTTAGGCCCGCCACGCCCCTGGCCGATGTCGTCCGTCTGTTGCTGCGCCACCGCTTCAACGGCGTGCCGGTGACCGGTGAAGACGGCCGCCCCGCCGGAATCATCACGCAGAAGGATCTCATCCAGCGCGCCGGGATGCCGGTGCGGCTGGGACTGCTGGCGCAGTTCGGGGAGCAGCAGGTCAATGAGTTCCTGGCTTCCATTCAGGACCGGAAGGCCGCCGATGTGATGAGCGCTCCTGTTGTCACGGTTCGGGAGGACCAGCGGCTGGGCGAAGCGGCGGACCTGATGCTGCGCAAAGGGCTGAAGAGGCTTCCCGTGGTGGACGCGGATGGCCGCCTGACAGGAATGCTCTCCCGCTTTGATGTCTTCAAGACCATCACCACGGAGTCTCCGGACTGGCGCAAGATCCGGGATCAGTATGTCTCGGTCGCCAACGTGCGAACTGTCGCCGACATCATGCGGCGCGACGCGCACACGGTGCCTCCGGACACTCCCCTGGAAGAGGTGGCCCGTCTGATTGACGACAGCGACATCCAGCGCGTCGCCGTGGTGGACTCAGAAGGGCGGTTGGTGGGGCTTGTATCGGATTCCGATCTGCTGTCCGTCTTTGCAGAGCACAGGGGCGGGCTGTGGGAGTCGCTGAAGGCCCGTCTGGGGCTTTCCGAGGCAGCACGGCGGCAGGCCGGGTCCGCGCGGACGGCGGGCGATATCATGAGGACCGGTCTGATCACGGTGACGGAAGAGACGCGCATCGAGGATGCCATCCGTCTGATGACGGAGCACGGCATAAAGCGGCTGCCGGTGGTGGACGAATCCGGCGTCTTCCGCGGGATGGTCAGCCGCGACTCGCTTTTGCGCGCAGGACTGGAGCAGGAGCAATGACTGGTTCAACCGCTGTGGCCTCGCAGGCGGATCGTAAGGCGCTGCGCTTCGTGGTGCTCCTGGGAGTGGTCAGCCTGTTTGCTGACATGACCTACGAAGGCGCCCGAAGCGTCACAGGACCGTTCCTGGCGATCCTGGGAGCCAGCGCGGCCGTGGTGGGGTTCGTGTCCGGACTGGGCGAACTGGTGGGCTACGCGGTGCGGTTGGTGTCTGGATACCTTAGCGACCGCACGGGCCGCTACTGGACGCTGACCATCGTGGGATACTGCGTGAATCTGCTGGCCGTTCCGCTGCTGGCCTGGGCCGGCCGGTGGGAGGTGGCCGTTGCGCTGATTGTGGCGGAGCGTTTCGGAAAGGCTGTCCGCACCCCTCCGCGCGACGCCATGCTGTCCCACGCCGCCAGCCGTACGGGGGCCGGACGCGCCTTCGGGCTGCACGAGGCGCTGGATCAGGTTGGCGCCGTCACCGGACCGCTCATCGTGACCGCTGTGTTGATGGGGGGGGGCACTCATCGCACGGCGTTTGCCATTCTCGGAATCCCGGCCATTGTGGGAATCTCGCTGGTCATAGCGGCCCGCCTTCAGTATCCCGTGCCCAGGACCATGGAGGTTCCTGACGGCGGCAGGGAGGAAAGAGGTGGAAGTCTGCCGCCGCAGTTCCGTCTGTATCTTGCGGGTGTCGCCCTCGTGGCCGCAGGGTTCGCGGACTTTCCGCTGATGGCCTATCATTTCGCCCGGACTGACGCCTTTGCGCCTCAGACCATCGCGCTGGTATACTCGATGGCGATGGCGGTGGACGCGGCTGCCGCTCTGATCTGGGGCAGGTTGTACGACCGGGCCGGCCTGCGGGCGATGCTCGTTGCCGTCGCGCTCTCCGCAGCCTTTGCGCCGCTGGCGTTTCTGGGCGAAGGGTGGCTGCCGCTCGCCGGAGTGGCCCTCTGGGGAGCGGGGATGGGGGCTCAGGAGTCGGTCATGCGGGCCGCCATATCGCGCATGGCTCCGGCAGGCCGGAGGGGAACGGCATACGGCGTGTTCAACAGCGTCTACGGGGCGGCCTGGTTCGCCGGCAGCGCGACCATGGGTCTGCTCTACACCCGGCACCCTGCGTTGCTTGTGGCTTTTTCCGTAGTCGCGCAGCTTCTTGCGCTGCCGTTCATCCGGGCCTCAGAGCGGGGCGGTCCCGCCGTGAATCCGTTGAGAGGCGAAGGGTGATCCGTGTCAACCTCGCGCGCCTCGCGGCATCTGGTCTTTCATGAGCTTCTGGATGCCCTCCGGGGCGGGCATCTCTGCGCCCTGTGCCATCTGGAGACCAGATCCGTCGAGCGCTACTTCTCGTCGGTGTTCCACGAGAGCGTGAATGACCCGGGCCTGAGGGAAGAGCTGTTCAAGAGCCGCGGATTCTGTCCCCGTCACGCCCGGATAATGCTGCGCAACGGCGACGCGCTGGGTATTGCCATTCTGTACGAGGATCAGGTGCGGTTCGCACTCTTGGACCACGAGGGTGGCGCGGCCGGGAAGCATCGCCCCGGCGGCGCCATATGTCCCGCCTGCCGCAGGCAGACCGATGCCCGTTCGCGGTATTGCTCCACGTTGCTTGAGTGGTTGAATGATGCGGATGTGCAGGAAGCGCTGCAGCGCTCGGGCGGTTTCTGCGTGCCGCACACGCGCTACCTTCAGGAGCGGGCTACGGCCGTGGACCGGGATTGCCTGACAGATCTCCTGCGCCGCCGTCTGGAATCCCTGAAGACCGAACTGGGCGAGTTCCGCCGCAAGAACGACTACCGTTTCCGGCACGAAGGCTTCGGCTCCGAGGCAGACTCCTGGCGGCGCGCTGTGCGGCTCCTCACGGGAGAGGACGATGTCTTCTAGGAACGGACGCGCCGCATGCTGACCTTCTTCTGCCCGGGGTGCCGCGCGGAAAGCCGGGTCGAGAACGTTGTCTGCCCCCGCTGCGGGCTGTCGCTGGACGATGCCCGGCGGGATTATGTTGACAAACTCATTGAACTCTCGCTGGAGCATCCCGTTCCGTCCATACCTCCGGTGGCGGCGGAGATCCTGGGCAGGATCGGAGACCGGCGGGCGGTCCAGCCGCTCTGCCGGGTGCTTCTGCGGACTTCCGACGGGGCGCTTCAGCAGGCAGCGGCGGAAGCTCTCGGGCGACTGGGGGATGCCGCCGCCGTTCCGGCCCTTGCTCAGTGTCTGAAGAACGGGAAGCTCATCGCGCGGTTGCAGGCGGCCCGGTCGCTGGCGCTACTGGGCGGCCCGGAGGCCCGCGCCACGCTGGAATCTGCCGCGCGGCAGGATCCTTCGCAGAAGGTGCGGCGGACGGCGGAAACATTGCTGGAGGAGTTGTGCGCCCCCTCAGAGCGGGAGAGCGGCCGATGACCCGCCAGGGCGGCGACTCCCCGCATCTGAGGGGGATCACCGTGACCCTTGCCCTGCTGGACGAGACACTGTGCGAGATCGAAGAGCTCGCCCGGGGCAGGGAGCGGCAATCCATACTCTTTCGCGAGCGCAACCGCCTGGCGCCGGCCCGGCGCAGCGCCATTCTGGAACGTGTGGCGTCCATGCGGGAGGTCATCCGCCGGGTTCGTGATGCGCTGGACCTGCAGCCCGACGTCCAGGAGGCGGCCGTGGAGATCCGCAGCCTGTGCGCTGGCCTCTGGGAGCATGTCATCGAGCTAAAGCCTGGTCATCTCGCCCGTTACGGGCCGCTGCCCGAGGGGCTTGCCTCCACAATGGACCCCGCCGCGGAGGAGCTGGCCGCCGGGCTGGCTGACATTCTGGACCTGCTGAAAAGACGTTAGGGCCGCGCGGCGCTTAGAGCTCCGCCAGCGCCCTTGCCCTTTCGAAGATCTGTCTGAGCATCTCGCGGGTCACCAGCCCGGTGTAGGTGTTGCGCTGGCTGGGATGATAGCTGCAGAGCAGGCGCCTCCCCTCCGGCAGCGGAAACTCCGCCCCGTGGCGGAAGCCCGAGAAAGGGATGTCCGGGCCTGTTCCACACTCTCTCAGCGCCTTCAGCGTTTCGCGGAAGGCCATCTGCCCCAGAGTGACGGCAACCCGCCAGGGCGGGCCAGATCTCAGTATGGTCCGCAGCCACTCCCGGCAATTGTCGAACTCATCCGGAAGCGGTCTGTTCTGCGGCGGAGCGCAGTGGACGGCGGCGGTGATGAGGGTGTGCCGGAGCCGGAGACCGTCGCCGGCGTGCGTGGCGTGCGGCTGACTGGCCAGGCCGGCCTCGTGAAGCGCGCGGTAGAGCCAGTTGCCGCTTTCGTCGCCGGTGAACATCCGCCCGGTGCGGTTGGCTCCATGGGCGGCGGGAGCCAGCCCCACAATTACGATCCGCGCCTCCGGGTCTCCGAAGTTCGGGACGGGCAGGCCCCAGTAATCCCAGTCTGCGAATGCCCGCCGTCTGCGCCCGGCAACCTCAAGACACCATTCGCGCAGCCGCGGGCAACGCTCGCACTGTACGATGCGCCTGTTCAGCGCCTCCAGCCAGCCCGTGTCCATCCCCGCC
>JBBFLP010000024.1:0-4487 GCA_037478975.1 Armatimonadota bacterium | reverse complement strand
CGGCGGTAGCCTTCCCGGACCTCCTCCGGCGCCTTCAGCAAGCCGCCCACGCCGACATGGGTCACGCAGGAAGCCACGTACCAGAATGCGATGGCGTTCGCATTGTCGGTGCTCATGTTCATATGCAGGAACAGCGGCACCGGCTCCGCCTTGCGCAGGTGATACAGCGAGAACAGCCGTCCTTCCATCAGATCCCGGTGCGTCTTCCACATGAACTCGTAGGCCCACTTCTCGTCGTAGCTCTCCGGCCGGTCGAACAGATACCACGCCGGAGTCCGGTATTCCCCGGATTCCACGTGGTCGTGCATCTCGATGACCAGATCCGGGTGTCCGGCGCGGATCTCCTCGAAGGCGCGGTTGACGGCCAGAGCCCACTCCTCGCGGCTCAGGGGCACCGGGTGCCCGTGCGAGGGATCGTGGCAGGACTGCTCCCACCAGGGCCAGTCGTGAAAGTCGGAGTTGATGAAAACGAATCCGGCGTCCGCGAGCGCCCTCATATTCCGGACGAATTCCCGATGCCACGGGCCGCATGGGCAGACTCCCCAGAGCTTCACCTCCCCGAAGTCCTCCGCCACGAACTTCTCGCCGCCGGCGTCCCGGCAGTACCACTCATCCTGAAGTTCCGTGTTCTGAGTGTGCAGGGTGGTCCAGCATCCCACCTTCAACCCGTAAGATCCGGCCAGCTTCACGAAATCGTCCGCCGGGCCCATGTCTGTCTCGTTCCAGACGGAGGATCCCCAGAACGTCTCCCAGCCCGGATCCAGGTGCAGCAGTCCGAATCCCGTATCCCGCAGCAGGGGCATCAGGGGCTCCAGCTTTGCGCGCGAAAGCGACGGCCCGAAGTCGTGGTAGGTGTTATAGGAGACAGGCGATACCCGGCGGGGTTCCCGCAGGCGTGTCAGCCTGCCGCTCAGGGTGCTGCGGAACAGGGCGACGCCCTTTTCCCACCCGCCCGGGAAAGACGCCAGGCGGAGGGGCGGAAACTGCACAGTCTCTCCCTTCTCCAGCCGCCGGACAAACAGGCTGCGGGTCCGGTGATCCTGTCCATCGGCGCCTGCTATTCCCGGCCGAATGACCTTCTCGCCGTTCTGGACGGCGATCTGTGCCGGGACGAAACAGGTCTCGTGCGAGCCGTCCGGCACACGCATCACCAGCAGCCCGCGTTGCCCGTCCTCCAGGATCCACCCCTCCGCGAAGTCCTCGAAGGGCAGCGCGTGGTCCACGGCAACGGTCCGCTCTCTTCCATCCAGTCCCACCCGGAAGGGAAGAGGGTGCAGCCGGAAGTCAGGCAGGCTCTCCCCGGGGATCTCCAAGAAGACGCTGAAGCGGTCCAGGCGGCCGGATGCCTGCCGCCGGGCGGTCAGAATGAGGTCTACGCCTGTCTCTGCCGGTTCTTCTCTCAGGGTGAGTTCGATGTTTCCGCAGGATGCCCGGAGAACCCCGCTGCCGCCCGGATCCCCGGTGAAAACTGCCCGCTGCAGATCTCCTCCTTCCTCCCTGGCTTCCACCACCACCGCCCGCATCCCGAAATCCCGGGCGATCCTTTCCAGCAAGCTTCCCCCGTAGCCTTCTCCCTGCCTTTCCGTCTGCACGCCCTCTGCTACCCCTTTCATTCACCCCGCGTATGATATCCGCAAAGCCGGGATGCCGCAGGCCGGATGCGTGCGAATGTATCCGGTTACGCATTTGCGGATTCGGTTACACAATTCCGCCCCCGGAACCCCGGGAGCGGGCTTCCAGCATGCTATACTGACTCTCGGCGCAACGAGCGCGCACCGGTCAGACACGGTTCAGTTGGCCCGGGCGCGGCGCCTGCGATAATATCTGACTCAAGGGGGAGTCACAACAGAGACTATGTGCGGGATTGTCGGTTACATCGGGGAAAAAGATGCGGTCCCCGTCCTCATCGGCGGGCTGAGACGGCTGGAATACCGCGGCTATGACTCCGCGGGAGTCGCCGTCGTGACAAACGGCAGGGTCAGCGTACGCAAGCGCGTCGGAAAGCTCCGGGTGCTGGCGGAGGATCTGGAAAAGTCCCCCCTGCCGGGCAAGGTGGGCGTGGGGCACACCCGGTGGGCCACCCACGGGGCTCCCTCCGAGGTCAACTCTCATCCCCACTCGGACAACAGCGGCACCATCCATCTGGTACACAACGGCATCATCGAGAACTACCAGGCGCTGAAGGAGCAGATGATCGCCGAAGGGCATACCTTCCGCTCCCAGACGGACACCGAGGTGGTGGCGCACCTGGTCGGAAAATACTACCGCGGGGACCTGGCTCAGGCCGTGCGGGACGCCCTTAAGGAGGTGGAGGGCGCATACGCCATCGGGGTGGTCTGTGATCAGGAGCCGGATGTGCTGGTGGCGGCCCGCTGCGGCAGCCCGCTTATCGTGGGGCTGGGCGAGGGAGAGAACTTCATCGCAAGCGACGTTCCCGCCATCCTGAACCACACCCGGCGGATCATCTATCTGGACGATCACGAGGTCATCCGCATCACGAAAGACGGCGTCACGGTGACGGACCTGGACGGCAATGTGGTCGAGAAGCCGGTCCACACCATCGAATGGGACGCGTCTGCGGCGGAGAAGGGCGGATATCCGCACTTCATGCTCAAGGAGATCCACGAGCAGCCGCAGGTCATCCGCGATACGCTGCGAGGGCGTTTCGCGGCCGACGGCAGCATCACGCTGGATGATATGCGCATCTCGGACGATGAGCTGCGCGCTATCAAGAAGATTGTCATTATCTCGTGCGGGACGGCCTGGCATGCCGGGCTGGTGGGCAAGTATCTGCTGGAAAGCTTCGTGGGCATCCCCTGTGAGGTGGATCTCTCCAGCGAGTTCCGCTACCGCAACCCGCTGGTGGACGAGAGCACGCTGGTTATGACCGTCACCCAGTCCGGCGAGACGGCAGATACGCTGGCGGGCCTGCGCGAGGCCAAGCGCAGGGGCTCGAAGGTGGTCAGCATCTGCAACGTGGTGGGCAGCTCCATCGCGCGGGAGTCCAACGGGGTCATCTACCAGCACGCCGGCCCGGAGATCGGCGTGGCCAGCACGAAGGCTTATACCTCTCAGGTGACCTGCTTCGTCCTGTTCACCATGTATCTCGGGCGGCTGCGCGGCGTGCTTTCGGATGAGCGGATCTCGGAGATGGTCTCGGAACTGAGAGAGCTGCCCGGGAAGATCGAGAAGGTTCTTGCGGACCAGAGCGCCATTCTGGAGTGCACGGAGAAGTACCACACGGCTCAGAGTTCGCTTTACCTGGGCCGCAGCTACAACTTCCCCAGCGCACTGGAGGGCGCCCTGAAGCTGAAGGAGATCTCATACATCCACGCCGAAGGGTATGCTGCCGGTGAGATGAAGCACGGCCCTATCGCGCTGGTGGACCCGTCGCTGCCCGTCGTCTGTGTCTGTGTCAAGAGTGCGGTCTACGACAAGATGATCTCCAACATCCAGGAGATCCGTGCCCGGTCCGGGAAAGTCATCGCCGTGGCCACGGAGGGCGACACCGCCATCCTGGAGCACGCGGACGACGTCCTGTATGTCCCGGAGACGCCGGAGTATCTCTCGCCCATCGTCGTCGCGGTGCCGCTGCAGCTTCTCGCCTACCACATCGCTGTCAGGCGCGGGTGCGATGTGGATCAGCCTAGGAATCTGGCGAAGAGCGTCACGGTGGAGTAAGGGAGTCCGGTCCGCAAGAGGACTGTCCGGCGGGGGCGCGAGCCGCGCCCCCGCTTTTGCGCGTCATGCTGCCGGTGGACGGGATAAAGAAGGCGGCCGGTTGGAAAGGATTCGAATGCTTCTTTGATGGAGATTGTCTGGTTCCTGCTGCTGCTGCTTGCCATCACGCTGGGCGGCTGGCTGCTCAGCCATGGCGCGGAGACCATGGCCGAGAAATACGGCGCGAACTTCGCGGGCAGCATCCTGCTCGCGCTGGTCACCACGTTGCCGGAGTATCTTTTCGTCTATTTCGCTATGGCGCACAACCGCCCGGAGGTCGCGCTGGGGTCGGCCATCGGCGCGTGCACACTGCTGGTCACGCTGGGTTACGGTTCGGTCATCCTCTTCGCCACCAGCCGGTTCAGCCGCCGGCCGGTGGATGCCATAGAGCTTTCCCGCCATACCCGGCTGGATGGCGCTTACCTCCTGCTAACGGCCGCCGTGGCGCTGGTGCTGGCGTGGGAGGGGGGCGGGCTGGACCTGAAGGACGCGGTCATCCTGGCGCTGGTCTTCGGATTTTATGTGGTTCAGCATTACCGGATTGCGCGGGCGAAGGCGGCGCGCATTGAACACAACGTCACCTCCAGGCGGGCGTGGGGAGCGGCCGGGCTGTTCCTGGCAGGGGGGCTCATCATCCTTGCCTGCGCCGAGCCCTTCGTCCTCTCAATGGTGCGTCTGGCGAAGCAGTTCGGCGTCAGCCCCATGGCCATCGCTATCATCCTGAGCCCCATCGCTTCGGAGATGCCGGAGAAGATGACCGCCTACCT
>JBBFLP010000023.1:0-20470 GCA_037478975.1 Armatimonadota bacterium | reverse complement strand
CGGGCCACTGGCCGCGATGGATGAGATATGTCATCAGCCGAGGGCGTCCCTCCGGCAAGCGGCCTTGGATTTCCAGCTCGGAAAGTGCCGCAGTGGTGAACGCGTAGGCGGCGTAATGGTCAGGATGGTCGTCCAGCGGCCCTGGGACGCAGATCAGGGTGGGCCGCCACCCTGCGATGACCTCGGAGAGGATCCTCAGCAGCTCCTGCCCTGTGTAGGGAGCTCCCGGACGGTACGCCAGCCGGTACGGGCAGTGCGAGACGCCCGTGTAGCCCGATGTGAACGGCACTGCCCAGTTGCCGGTCCACAGACGGGTCAGGCCTCTGTCCGGGAATCCCAGGAAAAGCAGGTCCGAAGGTTTGAGTCCCAGCCTCATACCGGCCAGCATCGCCTCGCGCTGGCGCTCGGCGCCGAAGTCAATCAGATCCTGAGGCGTGGGGCGTATCTTACGCTCTTCGCGGCTGGCAGCCACCTTGAACGCGTCGCCGTTAGTCAGGAACACCACCCGCACCTGCCCGCCGGACCCGCGGACGCGCGCAATGAGACCGCCGCACCCCAGCGTCTCGTCGTCAGGGTGGGGAGAAATGACCAGCAGACGCATCTCGCCAGGCAGGCGGAGAGAGGCGGGAAGCGGTCCCGTGCTCTGAAAGGAGTTGGCCGCCTGGATGCGCAGCGCGATCACGCCAGAGACGATACCAAGAAGCGCGGCGGCAATCACTCCCAGCCGGAACATGGCACGCGCCGCCGGACGCCTCCGTCCGGATGCTGCCGAAGTATGCTGCCCTGTTCCGCGCTGCCGCATCTAGCCGTGTGGAGATCGGGAGTGAGATCGGCCCGGTCTGCCGGTTCCCTGCCGGCGGGACCGGGCCCGTCGCGCCATCAACAGTATTACCCCGCCCGGCCCGGATAAGTTTCCGGCGGCGGGAGCGCCGGCGGAGGCGCAAGAAATGGCGGAGCGAGTGGGATTCGAACCCACGAGCGAGTTTTGGGACCCGCTACACGATTTCCAGTCGTGCTCCTTCGACCAGCTCGGACATCGCTCCTTGCGCAGCCGATTCTAGCACGCCCCGCTCCACCTCGTCAATCGGGGCGAGTCTGCTGCTCTTCCATCATCTCCTGTGGGACAATCAGACGGTCCGTTACCGGCTCGTCGGATTCGATGCGACCGTCGCGGAACCGCACGATCCGGCGGGCGTGCCGCGCGATCTCGGGCTCGTGGGTCACCATCACGATGGTCTTTCCGGCCTCGTTCAGCCGCTGCAGGATCCCCATGATCTGGACTCCCGTGCGGGTATCCAGATTTCCCGTGGGCTCGTCCCCGAACAGGATGGGAGGGTCGTTCACCAGCGCCCGGGCGATGGCCACCCGCTGCTGTTCACCGCCCGAGAGTTCCGCCGGACTGTGCCGGAGCCGGTGCTGAAGGCCCATCATCTCAAGCGCGCGGCGCGGCGCGTCCTTCGGCGGACGCCGCCCGCGGGCGTACAGCAGGGGAAGCTTCACGTTTCCCAGCGCGCTCATCCGCGGAAGCAGATTGAAGTTCTGGAAGACGAAGCCGATCTTCCGGTTGCGGATCTCGGCCAGAGCCGCGTCCGGAAGCCGGTCCACCTCCCGCCCTTCCAGGAAATAGCGGCCGCTGGTGGGGCGGTCCAGGCAGCCGATGATGTTCATCAACGTGGACTTGCCCGAACCGGACGGTCCCATGATGGCCACGAACTCGCCCGGCCCGACATCCAGCGACACGTCCACCAGCGCGGGCACCTCCACCCGTCCCTGCCGGTAGATCTTGCTGATACTGCGGACGGAGATCAGTGGTTGAATTCCGGCTGGCGCGGCCATTTCCCGTCCCTTTCTTTGTCAGTCCACGCGCCGCCTATTTCCGCGCGGGATTGTCCTGACCGGGCGGACGGACCACCCGGATGCCAAGCTCTTCGAGCTGCGCGGGGTCAACTTCGGACGGCGCACCCATCATCGGGTCTATCCCTCCGCCCATCTTCGGGAATGCAATGACCTCCCGGATGTTCTCATCGTCGGTGAGATACATAATGAGCCGGTCTATTCCCGGCGCGATGCCCGCGTGCGGCGGCGCGCCCAGCTCGAATGCCTCCAGCATATGCCCGAACTGCGCCTGGATCTGCTCGTCCGAGTATCCCAGCTTGCGGAAAATGGCCCTCTGAAGCTCCGGTTTATGGATCCGCACCGAGCCAGAAGCCCACTCCGAGCCGTTGCATGCCAGATCGTAGCAGAAAGAGCGCATCGCGGCCGGATCCGTATCCAGCAGGTCTACATGCTCCGGGTGGGGCATGGCGAACGGGTTGTGTGCGAAGGTCCAGCGGTTGTTCTCCTCGTCCCACTCGAAAACGGGGAAATCGGTGATCCAGCAGAACGCCAGCACATCCGGGTCCGCCAGCCCCAGCCGCCCGGCGATCTCCCTGCGCAGCCGGTCCAGAGCCCTGGCCACGATGGCCGGCTGGTCGGCGATGAAGGCGATCATATCCCCGGGAACTGCTTCCGCAGCCTCCACCAGCCGGGAGACTTCCTCGGGCGAGAGGAATTTAGCAATGGGCGACCGGACCGAACTACCCTCTTCCACCAGCAGATACGCCATTCCCTTCGCGCCGGCGTCCTTCGCCAGTTCCGTCAGTTCGTCAATCTGACCGCGAGAAAGGGACGCGCCTCCCGGATAGCGCACCGCCTTCACCTGACCGCCGGAAGCGATGGCGTTCCGGAACACTCCGAATTCAGACTGCGCCACGATCCCGCCGCAGTCCACCAGCTCCAGAGCGTAGCGAACGTCCGGCTTGTCCGTCCCGAAGCGGGCCATCGCCTCGTCGTACGTGAACCGGGGGAACGGCTTGATCAGCCTCTTGCTGGAGAACTTCTCCACCACGTCTATGGTCAGCGCTTCCACCACCGCCAGAACGTCGTCCTGGGTGGCGAAGCTCATCTCCAGGTCCAACTGCGTGAACTCGGGCTGACGGTCGGCGCGCTGAGCTTCATCGCGGAAGCACTTGGCGATCTGGAAGTACTTCTCGAACCCGGCCACCATCAGCAGCTGCTTGAACTGCTGGGGGGCCTGGGGCAGGGCATAGAACAGGCCCGGTTGGAGGCGGTACGGCACCAGGTAGTCGCGCGCGCCTTCCGGGGTGCTTTTGGTCATCACAGGTGTCTCCACCTCGATGAACCCCTGAGCGTACATGAACTCCCGGATGTGCCGCACCACGTCACTGCGCAGCTTCATCTTGCGGAACATGGAGGGCCGGCGCAGATCCAGATAGCGGTATTTCAGGCGCAGCTCCTCGTTTACAGGCGTGTCTTGATCTATCTGGAAAGGAAGCGGCTTCGCGGGGTTCAGCACTTCCACTGCGTCCACCAGGACTTCCACCTCGCCGGTGGCCAGGTTGGGGTTCTCGGTCCCGGCGGGCCGCCGCCGGACCTCGCCCTGCAGCTCCAGCACCCACTCGCTGTGAACAGCCTGAGCCGTACGATGGGCTTCCGGCGACGACTGAGGATCAATGACCGTCTGCACGATGCCCGTGCGGTCGCGCAGGTCTATGAAGATCAGGCCGCCGTGGTTGCGCACACTGTGCGCCCAGCCGTCCAAAACCACCCGTTGTCCGGCATGCTCCGGACGCAGCTCCCCGCAGTAGATTGTCCTTTTCAGCATTCTTTCTCCCAGATCATCCAGGACAGGATGCCCTGTGCCTTTCCGCCCTAGATGGTTCCGATGGTCTGCGACTCCGGCGTCTGCAGATAGTCCCGCATCATCTCCGGGCAGCCCTCCAGCGGCAGCCTCCACTGCTGCTGAGCCAGCATGTCACGGGCGGTGACCTGTCCGGCCGCCAGTTCATCCTCTCCCAGGATCAGCGCGAAGCGCGCTCCGGACTTCCCGGCCTTCTTCATCTGCGCCTTCATGCTGCGCCCGCCGTAGTCCATTTCGCAGGCAAACCCCTGCCGTCTGAGCCGGTCCGCGAGAGCCAGACCCGCCACCTGTGCCCGCTCACCCACGCGTACCAGAAACACATCCGGGGCGGGTTCGCCGCCCTTCAGGGCTCCACGCGCCTCCAGTACCAGAAGCAGCCGCTCCACACCCATCCCGAAGCCGAAGGCCGGAGTGGGTGGGCCGCCGATTTGTTCCACCAGCCCGTCATACCGCCCCCCGCCGCACACCGTGTTCTGGGCTCCCAGAGCGTCCGTCTGGAACTCGAAGACCGTCCGGGTGTAATAGTCGAACCCCCTGACCAGGCGGTGGTCCACCTCGTATTCCAGGCCCAGCGCCTCAAGCCCCTCCCGCACCTTCGCGAAATGCTCCGCCGACTCGACGTCCAGATAGTCCACCAGATGCGGCACCTCGCGCGTCAGCTCCCGGCAGCGCTCCTCCTTGCAGTCCAGCATCCGCAAGGGGTTCTTCTCGTAGCGGGTCTGGCAGCTGGGGCACAGCTCCCGGACAAAGGGCTCCACGCTTTCTTTGAGCGCCTGGACGAAGGCACGCCGCGACTCCGGCACGCCGGTGCTGTTGATCTTCAGAAAGAACGGAGCGGCCCCGGCGTCCGTCAGGAACCGGGCGGCCATCCCGATTATCTCCGCGTCCAGTGTGGGGTCGTCGGAGCCGATGACCTCCACGCCGAACTGGTGATGCTGGCGGTAGCGTCCCGCCTGAGGCCGTTCATAGCGGAACACGCTGTAGATGTAGAACAGCTTGGTGGGTAGCCCCTCCGCCCCCAGCGAATGCTCCACCCACGCCCGCACGATGGGCGCCGTGCTCTCCGGCCTCAATGTCAGACTGCGCCCGGAGCGATCCTCGAAGGTGTACATCTCCTTCGAGACGATGTCCGTCTCCTCGCCGATGCTGCGCGTGAAAAGCTCTGTCTCTTCGAAGATGGGGGTGCGGATCTCCCGGAATCCGTGGAGGCGGCAACAGTCCCGGAACCGCTGTTCAAGCGCCTGCCACTGCCAGGACCGGTCCGGTGTAATGTCGTTGGTGCCTCTGGGGGCCTTGTAGCGCATGCGAGTGACGTCCCTGAAGGCCCGCCTGTGCCGATCTCCGGGCGGAGCGGCCTCGCGCCGTCTTCCCGGCAAGTTGCGGGCGAGCGCGAAAAGCGGATGGACTTGCTCGCCAGCGGGCCGAAGATGCATTCTAACGTTCGCCCGCAGGGTCTGTCAACGCGGAAGAGGCGCGCCCAGTTGCGACACCGGAACACACCTCAGACCCCGGCGGTCCAGTTCATCCAGAATGTCCGGGAGCGCATCCGCCGTGGCACGGCTTCCGATGTGGAACAGCACCACACCGCCCGGCCGGATCCGCCCCAGCACGCGCTCGCGGATCTCCTCCGCCGTGATCCCCTTCTTGTAAGAGTCCCATGAGTCCAGGGTCCAGTAGACGCACTGGTAGCCCTCCTCCGCCGCCACACTCAGCACACGGCGGTCCCGGGAGCCGAGCGGCGGGCGAAACCAGGGGCTGGTGGAGATACCCGCAATGCCCGAGATGACTTCCTCTGCCCTGCGCAGCTCCTCTCGGATGGCGTCATCGCTTAGCTTCCGCAAATCAGGATGGCTGTAGGTGTGGTTGCCCAGCTCATGGCCACCGGCCACAATCGCTTTCACCAGTTCCGGATTCCGCCGGGCGAAACGGCCCGTCAGGAAGAATGTGCATCGTATGGAACGTTCCCCCAGCGTTTTCAGGATGTCCCACCCTGGTTCGGCCGCCGCCCCCGCATCGAACGTCAGCGCCACCTGGCCCCCGTCCGGGCCGGTGTGAGGCTGGGAAGGCGATGGGATCCGTTCCGGGGCGGTCTTCTGACTCGCCGGGGGCGGAGCAGGAAGCGTCGTACGGCCCGCAGAGGACGGCCGGGGTGATTCCGTGCGGGTTGCAGGCGCCGGCCTGGCTTTTCCGCCTTCTGGTGCCTTTGGTGAGGACACCGCAGCGGGCTTCCCAGAAAAGGGAGTCTGCGCTGTGCGCACCACAGGACCGGCCTGACGCGACAGGGAGATCAGAATCCCCGTCGCCGCACCGCCAAGCGCCACCATCAGAAGGGCCGGCAGAAGGGCTGACTTCCGCTGGCCTGTGGAACCGGCCGCCTTCCTCCGGGCCGGGGCGGCGGAGGATCTGCGGCCGCTCACGGGAGCGCCTCCCTTACCGGCGGGCCTGCGTGCCGCCGGAGTTCATAGAGGCCAGCTTCTCTCGCAGGAAGTCTACCGCCTTGCGAAGTTGCGGATCATACTTCAGCCGGTCCGCCTCCAGGTCGGCGTCGTCCGGCAGAGTGTCCGGCTCCGGCATCTGCACCACGATGTCCGGCTGGATGCCCACCTTGTGGATGTCCGTGCCCTTGGGGGTCAGATACTTGGCAGTTGTGATGCGCACCGCCGCGTCGCCCGGCATGGGGACGACCGTCTGCACCCTGCCCTTGCCAAAGGTCTTGTTGCCGATGAGCGTGCCCACCTGGTTATCCTTGATGGCTCCCGCCACGATCTCGGAAGCACTCGCCGAGAACTCATCCACAAGCACAACCAGAGGATAGGTGCGATGGTCGTGCTTGGAGGGGTCCACCTCCAGGGCGCTGCGGCGTCCCTGGCGCTCCTGGATGATCACCACCGGGCCGCTCTCGATGAACCGGCTGCCGATATCCACCGCAGACTCCAGCAGACCGCCAGGATTGCCCCGCAGGTCCAGAATGAGGGCTTTCAGGTTCTTCTTCTCAAGGTCCGTCAGCGCGGCGTCCATCTGCGCATCCGCCTTGCTGTTGAACTGCCGCAGTTGCAGCCAGCCGATGCCGTTCTGGGGGTCCAGCAGGTCATACTCTACCATCCGGTAGTCAACTACCTGGCGGACAATGGTGATCTCGATGGGTTTCGGCTCGCGGGCCCGCTGAAGCGTCAGCGTCACCTTGGTGTTCTCCGGTCCGCGGATCATCTTGACGACCTGCTCGATGTCCATATCCGCCACCGACTTGCCGTCCACCTTGAGGATGATGTCGCCCTTGCGGACTCCGGCCTTGATGGCGGGGCATCCGGGCAGTGGCTCTTTCACATAGACCTGCCCCTGTTTGTTGGTATTCAGCTGCGCGCCGATGCCGACGAAGTTGCCCTCGTTCTCCTCGCGCATCTTTTTGTAGTCTTCCGGGTCCAGGAAGCCGGTATACGGATCATCCAGCGATCCCAAGATGCCCCGGATGGCCATATATGTTAGCTGCTGGACGTTCAGTGAGGGTTTTTGCGTCTCCACCTTTCCCGTGACGCTGTTGGTGGGCGTCTTGACGACGGTGGTCTCCAGCACCGACGCCTCGGGATAAAACTTCTCCAGGATGGTATTCAGGGTCTCCTGGTAGGTGGTGCGGACGGGCAGGTTCTCCACCTTCGGGCCGGCCGGTTTCTCCAGTAGCATCTCCATCCGGTCCGGAATGGCCAGCAGAGCCGTGGTCACAGGACGGCCGCTGCCTGCGGCAGCCCGGACGTCATTGAAGGCGAACCCGGCCACGAAGAACCCGGTGAATATGATCAGTGCAAGAAGGGCTGTGCGCAGTCTGCTGCTCATATCAGAAGGAGCCAGTTCCTTTCCCATCCGTCACGCGGCCGGCCTTTTCGCCACCGCAAGCGCGCGCTCCAGCTGCCGGTCATCCGGCGAGCCAGGAGCCGCCGAAGGAGGCATGGCCACAACCGCATCCGGCCGCACTCCCGTCCTGTGGAAATCCGTCCCGCCGGGAGGAACGAACTTGCCGGTGGTCAGAGTATAGCCCGCGCCGTCGGCCAGTTGAAAAGCGGTCCTCTCGAACGCATTGCCCCACGTTCGCTCGCCGATAAGCCTGGCTCCTGCGGAGTCTCTCAGCGCCGCGGCAAGCAGCTCGGCGGCTCCCTCGGTGCCCTTGTTGACCAGCGCGGCGGCAATCCGGAAGCTGAAGGCCTCTCCGGCCGGAGCTTTAGCCGTGAGAGTGTCCTTGCGGTCACGGCTTCGCAGAACCGTGCCCAGCTTCTTGCCCGGCATCAACAGTCCGGCTACGCTCTGCGCAGCCGCCAGCGACCCGCCCGGACAGTTGCGCAGATCCACCACCAGAGTGCGGACGCCCCGGCTGCGCAGACCCTTCAGTTCGCCCTCAAGCGCCTGTCCGGTCTGAGGGGTCAGCAGGTGGATGCGCACGTATCCGATGCCATCCTCCAGCACGCGCGACTCCACGGTCTTCGCCTCGACCTCGGCCGTGCTGATGGTAATGGCCAGCTCCCGGCCATCGCGGCGCACCTTCAACCCCAACGGTTCCTGCTGAGGGGTGGTGAGCTTCGTAAATGCTTCATCGAGCGAAATGGCCCGCTTGCGCAGCTCCTCGGCATCTTTCACCGCCTTGCGCTTGTCGCCGGGGGAGGCGGCATGATCCCGCGTGACTTTCATCGCCTCGCTGTAGGGGTCGTGGCTCATCACCCACTTGCCGTCCACCTCCACGATGACATCACCGGGCTGCAGTCCCGCCTTCGCCGCCGGAGATCCCTCGATGGGGGCCACCACCGTCAGCTCCTGCTCCGTCCAGTCCGGCTTCTTCTGATCCCGGATCATCAGGACCGCGCCGATCCCCGTGAAACGGCCGAGGGCCATCTCGCGATACACCTGCGCCTGCTTCTCATCCAGGAAGCGCGATCCGGGGTCGCCCAGGCTGGAGACCATGTAGCGGACCGCCTCGTGGGCCATGCGGGAGTTCTCGAAGGGGTTGATGTCCTCCACATAGTAGTCTTTGACCACCTTGAGAACCTTGCCCACCAGCACCACCGGGCTGAGATCTGCATCCAGCCCCGCGTTCACGTCCGCGGAAGCCGTGGTGCCTTCCACCGCCATCAATGCGGAGGGATCAGCTTTGGGGTGCGTGCGCTCGCAGGCGCGGCGCAAACTGGCGTCGGCGACGAGGCCCGCTCCAAGCGCCGCCAGCGCAAGAAGGGAAAAAAGAAAACCGCGATTGGTCAGGGACATGCGATAACTCACTCCGCCGGCAGCGCGTGCGGGTAACCCTGCCTCCAGGCTTGATTATACCACACTGCCTCCCCTCTCACCCTCTGCCAACTGCCGCCGGCAATCATCCTGTAAGACGTATCCTTCGCCGTTGCGGTTCCTGCGGTTATCCGTGACATCAAAGCCTGCCGTGCCGGGCAGTCGCATCCCATGACATCATCTGCGTGAGATGGAAGACCTTGCGGCCGGAGTGGACAGAACAGCGCCCGGAGCGCAGGCGGCTGGAGCCGCGCAGCGGACCGGCCGGATATGCGTGCTGGCAGCAGCGCTGCTGTGGAGCACCGGAGGGGCGTGCATCAAGGCGCTGGACGGATACAGCCCCTGGACCGTGCTTTCCGGACGGTCGCTTCTCAGCTCTCTCTTCTTTCTGGCGCTGCTCGGAGGCCGTCCGCGCCTGGCTCCCGGAGCCGGTCTATGGCCGGTCGCCGGGGCGGTATCCTACGCTCTGGTGGTCACCACGTTTGTTCTGGCCAACCGCCTGACCACGGCCGCGAACGCCATCATCCTGCAGTATACCTCCATCCTGTGGATCGCCCTGTTCGGCTGGTTGATGGTCCGGGAGAATCCCACGCGGCGCGAGTATGCGGCGATGGCGGTGGGAGTGCTGGGTGTCGTGCTGTGTCTGGGGCACGGGGTGCGCCTGTTCGCATCCGGTCCGGGAGATCACAGGGCGCTTCTGGGAGACATCGTCGCCCTGGCTTCGGGCTTCTGCTTCGCCATCACCACTGTGGCCCTGAGGCGGATCGGCAAAGCCGTGGCTCAGGCCGGCACCCGGGCTGGAGACCCTGCCCTGGTCTGTCTGTTCTACGGCAATCTGCTGGCGGGTCTGTTCGGGTTATCCTGGCTGGCAAGGGAGATCGGCGATCCGGGAATCACCGGCCAGAGCCACCTGCTCGGGTGGGCTGTTCTGGCCTGGCTGGGATTCGGACAGCTGGGGGCTGGCTACTGGTTCTATCAGCAGGGCTTGAAAACCACGCGGGCGCTCACCGCCTCGCTTCTGTCGCTAGCGGAACCGCTGGTCAACCCGCTGCTGGTGTTTCTGACTGTTCAGGAGATTCCACCCCCGGGCACCGTCGCCGGAGGGGCGCTGGTCATCGTCTCCCTGGCGCTGACGCTCACAGCCCGGCCGCCCTCCGGGAACGCGAAATGAGCAAGCGCACAGTCGTGATCATCGGGGCGGGAGCAGCCGGGCTGATGGCGGCTGGAAGCGCCGCCGAAGCCGGCGCCCGGGTCATCGTGCTGGAGCGCAACACGCGCGTGGGACGCAAACTGCGCATCTGCGGCAAGGGCCGGGCGAACGTCACAAACATCGCGGATGTCGCCGAGTTCGTGACGGCATTCGGCCCGAACGGCCGGTTCCTGTACGGCGCGTTCTCGCGCTTCTTCCGGGATGATCTCATCGCGCTCCTGGAATCGCAGGGGGTGCCCTGCAAGGTGGAGCGGGGAGGGCGCGTCTTTCCACAGTCCGACGACGCCGACCACGTCGCGGACGCGCTGGAGCGGTGGGCGCGCTCGCTTGGGGCCGTGTTCCGGATGGGAACGCGCGTGCGGCGACTGGTGCTGAGGGACGGATGCGTCACCGGCGTGGAACTGGAGGAGGGGGAGGTAATCCCCGCGGACAGCGTCATCCTGGCCACCGGCGGCATCACCTATCCCGCCACAGGCTCGACCGGCGACGGCTACCGGATGGCGGCGGAGGCCGGGCATACCGTCGTGAAGCCCCGGCACGCGCTCACCGCAATGAACTGCGCCGAAAAATGGGTGCTGGAGGTGGCCGGGCTGAGTCTCAGAAACGTGCAGGCCACTATCTTCGCCCCGGAGCATCAGGGGCAAAAGCCCGTGGGCCGCGAGTTCGGCGAGATGTGCTTCACGCACCGCGGAGTATCCGGCCCCATCATCCTGACTCTGAGCCGCCGCGTGGTGGACCTGGTGGGACGCACACCGCTAATCCTGTCCATTGACCTGAAGCCAGCGCTCACACGGGAACAGCTGGATGCGCGGCTCCAGCGGGAGATGGCGGGCTCCAACCGTCACCTGCGGAATTACCTGCCAGCGCTGCTGCCGAGGTCTCTGGCGCGCGCATTCCCGGGCATTCTGGGCCTGGACGAGCACGTCCCGCTCAACCGGGTGACGCGCGAGCAGAGGCAGGCCATCATCGAAGGGCTCAAAGACCTGCGCCTTAGCGTGATCAAGCTGGCTCCGCCGGAAGAGGCTATCGTCACCGCCGGCGGGGTGGCCATCGGCGAGGTAGATCCCCGCACGATGCAATCACGGATCATCCAGGATCTCTACCTGGCCGGTGAGGTGCTGGATATAGACGGCACCACCGGGGGCTACAACCTGCAGGCGGCGTTCAGCACCGGATGGGTGGCGGGCAGAAGCGCCGCGCAGGGAGCTCCTTTCGTGCCGCTTCAGAATCGGGGAGAGCAGAAAAAGGAAAAAGCCGCCGCCAGTCCGGCGGCGGCTCGTCAGTTGCGGGAGTCCCGCTCGACAGTCGAGATCCCCAGCGGGCAATAAAGGCCACATCGGCCCGTGATAGCTGAGGCAATGGGCAGGAGACCCAGCAGTCCCAGCCAGCTGCCGTAGTAAAGTCCAGCTCCGATGATGGCAGCTCCCGCCGCCAGGCGGATATTCCGGTCCAGTCTTCCGATGTTGCGCTCCATAGTTCTTCTCCAGAGGGATCTATTCGCCCTCAGGGAGAACAACGCCCCGGCTGTGCCAAAGGTTCGCAAAAAGCAAAGCGGGTGAGGTGTTCGTCAGCTGCGGCGCGGATCGTAGAAGTCGCGTCCGGCGGCCTGATCCCACGTTTGCTGGAATTTCAACCAGCGCGCATGCCCGTCCGCGAACACATAGTTCGCACCCCCGCCGTGGACGGTGATCGCCACGCTCTTCGGAAGCTGCTGAGCGGGATCCCATTCCCGGCCCTGAATCATCGGATTGCTCTCACGCGGAGGATTTCCCCAGAACATGGGCATGAAATGGTCCTTGGTGAGGTTCCAGGCCAGTTCTGCCACGACGATCGTGGTGGCAGGGTAGGTCAACTGCCCCATCTTGATCCCCCAGTACGGCGGATGATTGGGCGTGAAGTATCCGTTGATCCCGTAAGATGTCCGGCGCCGCGCGGAGGGGTCAGCGCTTTCCCATAGCGCAGAGGAGTCCGAAGGACAACGGTTCAGCAGATCCGCGCGCGAGTAAGGGCGCACGGTGTCCAGCCAGGATATCTCCGAATACATGGCTCCCGACATCATCATCCGGGCATACGGGTATCCGTCGCGGTTGTCGGAGCAGTACATCATCACAGCCATACCGATCTGGCGGCAGTTGGCCAGACAAATGGCGGCGCGGGCCCGCTCCCGCGTGCGGCTGAAGACCGGAAAGAGAATGGCTGCCAGGATCGCGATGATGGCAATCACCACCAGCAGTTCGATCAGCGTGAACCCTCTTCTGTTACCGCGCAACGAAGCGACTCCCCCCTGTGAAAGATTCCACGATATGTGTAGCACGAAACGCGACTGAGTGTCAACTTCGCTTCGGTTGCGTTCCGGGCCAGGGGAAAGTCAAGCGGCCTGCCTTCCACGAGGAGGGCAGGCCGCCCGGAAATGCTGGCAAGTTGGCCGGGGCTTACCGCGCCGCGGCTCTGGCAGCCGCGATCAGGATATCCGCCACCTCCGGCCGGGAGAACTCCATCGGCGGCCGCTCGCCGGCCGCCAGCATCTCCCGCACTTTCGTGCCAGAAAGCGAGACGCGGTCCTCCGCCCCGTGCGGACAGGTCTTGGTGCTGGCCATCCCTTCACAGCGGTTGCACCAGAAGGAGTGCTCGAAGTTCAGGATGGTGACGCCCAGCTCTTCCGCGGTGAACTGCTCGAAGATGCGCTGCGCGTCATAGGTGCCGTAGTAGTTGCCCACGCCCGCGTGGTCGCGCCCGACGATGAAATGCGTGCATCCGTAGTTCTTGCGCACCATCGCGTGCAGGATGGCCTCCCGCGGGCCGCCGTAGCGCATAGCCGCCGGCATCACCGACAGCACCACGCGGTCTTTCGGGAAGTATCCCTCGATCAGCGCCTCGTAGCAGCGCATACGCACGTCGGCAGGGATGTCGTCGGACTTCGTCTCACCCACCAGTGGATGCAGAAGCAGCCCGTCCACGATCTCCAGCGCACACTTGATGATATACTCGTGAGCCCGGTGCACCGGGTTGCGCGTCTGGAAGCCCACCACCGTCTTCCAGCCCAACCGGTCGAACTCGGCGCGCGTCTGAGCGGGCTCCAGCCGGTACTGTCTGAAGTCGGAGTGCTCCGGCCGCCGAACCATCGTCACCGGCCCTCCCACCAGCAGATCCTTTTGCGCGTAAAGCGCCGCCACGCCCGGATGCGCCTCGTCTTCCGTCCGGAACACTTCGCGAGCCTCGCGCCGCCGGTCATACTCGAAGACCTCGCGCACGGTCATCACCGCGTATACCTGCCCGTCCGGGCCTTCCAGAGCCAGACGGTCCCCCTCGCGCAGTCCCAAAGCTGCCTGGCGCCCGATGGACAGGGTGATGGGGATCCCCCAGACCTCGCCTCCGGTAAGGCGCATCTCACTGACGCAGCGCTCGTAATCGTCCCGCGTCATAAAGCCTTCCAGAGGGCTGAAAGCCCCGCATCCCAGCATCTCCAGGTCCGAAAACTCCCGGGGATTCAGCGAGATGCGTTTCAGACCTTCCGCCTCCCGGAGAAGCTCCCCGGCCATCTCCGCGGGGGCCATCAGATCCACCAGTCTTCCACCGTGCGGCACAGAACTCATTTCCCGTCTGTTTTCCCTTCGTCTTCAGATATCCCAGGTCACCGCTTCCGGCCGGACGAACCGCCCCGCCGCAAGCGCCTCGACAAAAACTTCGAAGCAGATCAACTGCATCTCTACCCGCCGCTCCAGGTCCAGCTTGCCGGGGGACTCCGTGGTGATAAGCTGGAGCACCCCGTGGTGCCAGAAGTATACCGCCTTTGGCAGGTCGGACCGGCGCAGCGGCCCTTTCGGGACGATGATCCCACCCGAGGCGGGAAGCCCCTCAATCACGTCGGACTCCTCGATGGGACATCCGCGCCGCCGCAGAGCGGCTATCATCTCCTCGGCAAGGCTTGCCCGGCCGGGTCGCGCCCGCTCGTAAAGGTACATCCCGTAGGTGTCTATGTCCTCGTGGATGTCAAGCGTAAAATCGAACCGCTGCCCGGCAAGCGCTGCCTCGACGATGCGGATCTCCTCCGCCTGTCCCTGTTTCATAAACTCGCGGTTCAGATCCCTGCCCTGCCAGTTCTCCCGGGTGTTCAGCTCCCAGCCGGTGGGATTGTCGCAGGGAAACAGCAGGATGTCCGCGTCCAGACGGTTGGCGTTGTCCCGCAGGCGGCGCATCCCCTCCAGCAACGTCTCAGGGCCGGCCGGCTCGTCGCCGTGCATGCCGGTGGAGATACAGATGCGTTGAGTCCCCGCGCCCAGCCGCATCCGCATGAAATGGATCTCATACCTTCCGAGCGGGCATTCGAATGCTCCGGCCGTCTCGAATGTGGCGCCGGTCTCTTCCGCCCTGCGGCGGAAGCGATCCATCAATTCCGGATAGGAACGCTGCTTCTCCATTCGCGTGCAAAGGGGAGTATAGCGAACAGGTTGCAGATCCGCGAGGGGGAGAAAGCGCGCTAGTAGCGGATCACCTTCAGGGGACCTTCATCGCTGACCAGCCCGGAGAGAACGGGGTTCTGCAGCACATCCGCCAGGTCAGCGTCCCTGCCGTCCGCTTTCATAGCCCGGCGGACGAGACGGATGCCATGGCTGTAGTCCACGTAACGGTCCGTATGCACGATAGTGAGGGGCTGGATGGGACGCCCGTCCGGGTAGTGCCAGCCGTAGATGGCCACCCTCCCGGGACGCTCCAGCAGGCGGTTCGTAACGACGACATCCTTCTTCCCGCCGGCGATCAGCGTGTCCGGAGCAGCCCGGCGGGTGCGGGCATCCAGAATCCGGCTGTGGCGGATCATCGTGGCGACGGACTCCCTCTCGTGCGTCAGAGGATCCGGCTGCACCTTCAGGTCGGCCTGGCGGTGGATCTCACCGGAGATCCTGGGGGTGGGCAGGAGGCACTCCAGAGCGTCGGCCACCTTCTGGGCGGACTGGGGAGTAAGACAAACGCGGATGCTATCCGCATCACTTCCGACAGCCAGGCAGTCCGGTAAGACCTGCAACTCTGCCGTGTGCCGCCGGCCGTCCGGGCACTGCGCCTCCAGCTTGATGGTGCGCCAGATCCGCATCCGGGAGGGGACATTGCCGCTCAGGATCTGCTCCACAATGGCGTTCTCCCGGTCCTGAAGAGACTTGCCTTCCAGCGAGCGCAACAGATCCGATCCGCCGGGCGCATCCGGCGGCCGCGGAGGCAGTGTGGGACACGCCAACAGGAGAGAAGCGATGAGCAGCGGCAGGATGGCAGGCGTCAATTGTGGACCATCACGAGCGACCCGGGGCCGAGCAGACTTTGAACCTCCCTGGCCAGCTCCACCGTCACGTTCACGCGGGCATCGCTGCGAATGGTGTATTCCTCAGGCCAGCGCCCCACCTTAAAGAACACCTTAGCTCTGCCGCCGTGGCGCGACAGGACCTCCTGCAGGAGAGGCAGGCGGGCCGAGCAGTTCTCGTCCACCCGGATGGTGATGGCGGGAGTGGCCTCGAACAGTTCGCTCAGAGGGATGCCGGCGTCCTCGCCGGACGCTGATGGCCCCTCCGCCAGCGGCTCCACCGATTCGGCGATCAGCTCCACCGGCCCTTTCTCCTCGCCCCTGCTGTCCCCGTGCTGCACCTTCGCCTTCACCAGCACCATCCGGTCCCGCTCCAGCAGTCCCTCCACCTGCGCGAAGACCTTCGGGAACACCAGCACCTTAACCGGACCGGTCAGGTCTTCCAGAGTCACGAAGGCCATCTTCTCACCTTTCTTCCGGGTGAACAGATGACGCAGGCCCGTGATGACCCCACCTACGGTGACCATTGAGCCGTCCTCGGTCTCGCTCAGCTCCTGAATTGCGCAGGTGGTCCGCTCTTTCAGTATCTTCAGGTGCTCGTTCAAGGGATGATCGCTGATATAAAGCCCCAGGAGTTCCTTCTCCATGGCCAGCATCTCCGCCCGGCTGTATTCCGGACAGTCCGGCACCTCCACAGTCAGGGCAGCGGGAGAAAGATCCTCCGAGCCTTCGAACAGGCCCGCCTGACCATTACGGGCGCTGCGGGCCGAGCGAGTCACACGCGAAAGCAGTGTCTCGGCGCACTCTACCAGAGCGTGGCGGTTGGGATGCAGGCAGGAGAGGGCTCCCGCCTTCGCCAGGCACTCGAACGCGGCGCGGTTGAATCCGGGCACCTGCGCCACCCGGGCCAGGAAATCCCCCAGAGACCGGAACTCTCCGCCGCTGTCCCGCTCCGCGACGATTCCCTCCACCAGCGCCCGTCCGCAGTTCTTGATGGCGGACAGGCCGAAACGGATGCTCTTGCCGTCCTCGATGGTGAAGTCTGCGCGGGAACGGTTGATATCCGGCGCCAGCACTTCGATTCCCAGACGGCGCGCCTCTTCCACATACAGCGCCACCTTGTCCTGGTTCTCCGCGTGGCATGCCAAAAGCGCGGTGAAGTACTCGATGGGATAATTGGCCTTCAGGTAGGCCGTCTGATAGGCCAGCGTCCCGTAGCATACAGCGTGCGCCTTGTTGAAGGCGTAGCCGGCGAAGGGCTCGATGACATCGAAGATCTCCTCCGCCGTCTTACGGTCCAGTCCGTTCGCCAGCGCTCCCTGCACGAAGTTGTCGCGCTCCTGCGCCATCTTGACCGGGTCTTTCTTGCCCATGGCGCGTCTCAGGATATCGGCCTGCCCCAGATCGAAGCCCGCGATGGCCTGCACGATCTGCATCACCTGATCCTGATAGACGATGACCCCGTAGGTCTCGGCCAGGATAGGCTCCAGACGTTCGTGAGCGTATTCGATCTTGCGCCGGCCGAACTTCGCGTCAATGTATTCGGGGATGTGCGCCATGGGCCCGGGACGGTAAAGCGCCACCATGGCCGCAAGCTCGGAGATGCTCTGCGGCTTGAGCTCGCGTATGTAGCGGCGCATCCCGGCGCTCTCCAGCTGGAACAATCCCGTGGTCTCAGCGCGGCCCAGAAGGTCGTAGGCTTTGGGATCGTCCACGGGGATGTCCGCCAGATCCAGGTCCACGCCTCGCTGCTCCTTCACCAGATCCAGGCACTTCTGGATGATGGAGAGGTTGATCAGTCCCAGGAAGTCCATCTTCAGGAGGCCGATCTTGCCCAGGTCGTTCATATCGTGCTGGGCGACCAGTCCGCCTTCCGCGGATCTCTGCAGCGGGACGTACTCCACCAGCGGACGGTCCGCGATCACCACGCCGGCCGCGTGGGTGGAAGCATGACGGCTGATGCCTTCCAGCTTGCGGGCCATATCCACCAGCCTGCGGGTCGTCTCCTCAGTCTCGTAAGCGCGGCGCAGGTCCGGGTTGGCCTCCAGCGCCTTGTCGATGGTGGTGCCGGGGACGGAAGGGATCATCTTGGCCACCCGGTCCACCTCGGCCAGCGGAACCTCCATTGCCCGGCCGGCATCCCGTATGGCAGCCCGCGCTGCCAGCGTCCCGAATGTGATGATCTGCGCCACATGGTCCCGCCCGTAACGGCGCGCGGCGTACTCGATCATCTCCGCGCGGCGGTCGTCCTGGAAGTCGAAGTCCACATCCGGCATCTGGATGCGCTTGGGATTCAGGAAGCGCTCGAACGTCAGCCGGTGAAAGATGGGATCCACGTTGGTGATGCCCAGGCAATAGCACACCAGCGACCCGGCCGCCGAGCCGCGAACGCCGGCCAGAATCCGGTTATCCCGGGCGAACTTCGCGAAGTCCTGAACGATCAGCAGATACTGCGCAAAACGGCACTGGATGATGGTCTCCAGCTCATACTCCAGGCGGTCCCGTATCTCCTGAGAGGCGTTCGGGTAGCGCCGCTCCAGCCCTTCGTAAGCCAGGATCCTGAGATGCTGCTCGGGCGTGCGGCCTTCCGGCAGGGGAAGCGATGGCAGGGGCTTCAGGTCAAACGAGAGCTCCACATTGCAGCGCTCGGCGATCTCCACCGTGTGCTCGATGGCCCCCGGGAAGTCCCGGAAGCGGCGCGCCATCTCCTGCGGGCTCTTGAAGTGGAACTCCCGGGTGTCCATGAACATCTCGGGAGGGTTGCTGATGGTCTTGCCCGTCTGGATGCACAGCAGCAGCTTGTGGGGCTCGGCGTCCTCCTCGTCCAGATAGTGCACGTCGTTGGTGGCCACAAGCGGAGCCCGCAGTCTTTCGGATGTGGCCAGGAGGAACTCGTTCAGGCGCTTCTGCTCCGGAATCTCGTGGTCCTGCAGCTCCAGGTAGTAGTTGTCGTCCCCGAAGATCTCCCGGTGTTCCTCTATGGTCCGCAGCGCATCCTGGTCCTCCCCCTCCATCACCCGATGGGCCACCTCGCCGGCCAGGCAGCTGGACAGACAGATCAATCCTTCCGAATGCGCGCTCAGAAGCTCCCGGTCCACCCGGGGCTTGTAGTAGAACCCCTCCAGATGCCCCGCCGTGACCAGTTTGATCAGGTTCTGATAGCCTTTCTGGTCCCTAGCCAGGAGCAGCAGGTGGAAGTAGTTGGCGCCAGATCCTCTGGCCTCGCGCGAGGTGCGGCTGCCCCGCGCGACGTAGACCTCGCATCCCAGGATAGGCTTGATCCCGGCCTCGCGCGCCGCCTCGTAGAACTGCACCGCCCCGTAAAGCACGCCGTGATCGGTCAGGGCGACTGCGGGCATGTCCATCTCCGCCGCCCGTCGCACCATCCCTCTGATGCGGCAGGCGCCGTCCAGCAAGCTGTACTCCGAATGGTTGTGCAGATGGACGAAACGAGGCGATGCCATCGTGGCTGGTCCTCCCGGGTCGAGCGATTCCTTCGCCGGTCCGTGCGGGGAGGGCCGGACGACGGACGCGGGACGCGCCCCCTGCCTCTCCCCGGCGGCGCATGCTCATTCTAAAGCCCGCGGCTCTGTTTTGCCAGAGGGCGCGGAAGAATCTTTTGCAGTCTGCCTTTTATGCCCGGAGACGGGCGGCGGCGACCGCGGTGGCGTCTTCCCAGTCCGCCGCTTCGTAAAGCAGACCTGCGCCGGAAGGGAACTCGTTGGCAGCCTGCCCGGAAAGGAGCTCATCCCGCGACACCACCACGCGCGTCAGCGCCGCACCCTGCTCGCGGCACTGCCGGTGGATCCTGTGGATATCCATCCGGCGGCTCTCGCCGCAGTCCAGCCCTTTGAGCGCCCTGATCTCCAGCATCTCCGGGATGAGGTGGCTGAAGTCTCCGCATGAGTGGATGGAGCCGCCCCCGCACCGCTCCAGAAGCATCGCGTCGAATGGACGCACCTGTTGCGCATACATCCGGGCGGAGAGCATCATAGCCGTGTCGCAGCGCAGCAGGATGGTCCCCGGGACAAAGTAGTTGTGCTGTGAGGTGATCTGCGGCAGCAAGGGATCGCGGGTCAGGGGACGCAGCCATCCGGCCATCTGCCAGGTGGCGTCCACCACGCGCTGGAGCAACACGGCTACCTTCTCCGGCTCCTCCAGAAACTCCGGAAAGAGTTCGCTCCCCCGGATCTGCTCCGCGGTGTCCAGCGGCCCCTGCAGGTCGGGCAGCGCGACGCAGACACACTCCCGGAGCGCCGGATAACCCGCCAGCTGCCGTTGGAAGAAACACATCATCTCGCAGGTCTGGTTCAGGACTCCAGACTGTGGCGTCACGGCCATATCCCCTTCCAGGATCCTCTGCAGTTTTCGGGGGTTGACGGGCTCCACCCAGGGAAAGTCGTCTTCCCTCTGCGTCCAGTGGGCTCCGAGCGCGCTTGCCACCTGAATGGTCCCCAGGTTCGCGCGGATGGTCAGCGCGCTGTCATCTCCCAGAAGCAGACCGGGCACCACGCTCTGGATGAGCTGGGACAGCATCATCGCCGCGGGGTTGCGGAACGCATCGCGGTAGGGGACCGGAGCAAACTCGTTCCACGGCGGCGGCAGGCAGGTCACAGAGGGGAGCTGGATCATCAGCGGAGGACGGTCTGTCTCCTGCCAGCCAAGGGCCCGCAACCACCGCTCCCGGCTGTTCTGCGTCCGCACCGGGTCAGCCAGTGCTTCAGCAAGCCGTAGCGCGCGAGCGAGTTCCTGTTCGTAGTGCCGCATCAGGTAAGGAAAACTCCCGTACACAAGGTCCGTTCAACGAGTCACACATAAGCCCGGCGGGTCTGGCGACGAGCGTGCGGATCTTCTCGTTTCTTTCCAGCCGCCATCCGCTATATCAGTCCTTTCACTTCGCCCCGAGAGGCACCTTCAGGATCTGCGCGGAGCAGGGAGAAACGCGGACCGTCATCTGCCGTGAGGCCGGGATGCGATCCTGCTGGATAGCTGCTCCCGGCAGATCCAGATC
>JBBFLP010000022.1:0-20615 GCA_037478975.1 Armatimonadota bacterium | reverse complement strand
CAGGCAGGCGAAGTGCTGGTGATCGAGGAGTTCCATCTTCCGGAGATCTCCACTAGGAAAGCGGCTCTGTTGCTGGATGCGATGGGCGTGGACGGGAAGGCGACCGTGGTGCTGCCGGAGCGCGATGAGGTGGTGCTCAAGTCGGTGCGCAACATCCCCGGTGTTCAGGCCAGACGTGCGCTCGATCTGTCTGTCGAGGATGTGGTCGGCGGAGGGCGTCTGGTGATCACCCGCGCGGCGCTGGAGAAGATGCAGGAGGTCTGGGCGGGATGAGAGATCCTTACACCATCATCAAGAATCCGCACGTCACGGAGAAGAGCATAGACGGCACGGCGCAGGGAAAATACACCTTCGTCGTTGCCCCGGATGCCAATAAGATCGAGATCCGTCAGGCCATCGAGGCCATCTTCAACGTCAAGGTGGAGAAGGTCAATACCGTGAATGTGCGGGGCAAAATGCGCCGGCGGGGCCGGACTCAGGGGAAGACTGCGGACTGGAAGAAGGCCATTGTCACCCTGGCGCCGGGCAGCAAGATTGACCTGTTTGAAAGGGCGTAACAGCAGATGGCGCTGAAACAGTTCAAACCGACATCGCCCGGGCGGCGGTTCATGACCGTCTCCACGTTCGACGATGTCACCAAGACCAAGCCCGAGAAGTCGCTGCTGAAACCGCTGAAGAGCAGCGGAGGACGAAACAATCAGGGCCGCATCACGGCCCGGTTCCGCGGTGGCGGACACCCCCGGCAGTACCGGGTGATAGATTTCAAGCGCGATAAGGATGGAGTGCCGGGCAAGGTCGCAGCGATCGAGTACGATCCCAACCGCTCGGCGCGGATCGCGCTCATCCATTACAGGGATGGCGAGAAGCGCTACATCCTGGCGCCGGTCGGCCTGACCGTCGGTCAGACGGTGATGAGCGGGCCGGATGCGGAGCCGCGCACCGGAAATGCCCTGCCCATCTCCAAGATCCCGATCGGGTCGGTCATCCACAACGTGGAGCTGAAGCCCGGGCGCGGTGGGCAGATGGTGCGCACGGCGGGAGCGGGCGCGCAGCTGATGGCGCGCGAGGGCAACTACGCTCAGCTCAGGATGCCCTCCGGAGAGATGCGGCTGGTTCATATTGACTGCCGGGCCACACTAGGGATGGTGGGCAATGTGGACCACGAGAACATCTCTCTGGGCAAGGCCGGGCGTAAACGCTGGCTGGGTAAGAGGCCGCATGTCCGCGGAGTGGTGATGAACCCGAGGGACCACCCGCACGGCGGCGGCGAGGGCAAGAGCCCGGTGGGACGGAAGCATCCGGTCTCGCCGTGGGGCAAGCCGGCCCTGGGCCGCAAGACCCGCAGGAAGAAACCGTCGGACAAAATGATCGTCCGGCGCAGGAATACGAAATAGTCGGGCATACGAGAGGCTGAAGTAGCGTTCCATGTCACGTTCTCTGAAGAAAGGTCCCTACGCGGACCCCAAGCTGCTGAAGAAGATAGACGAGATGAATGCTCGCCGGGAGAAGAAGATCATCAAGACCTGGTCCCGGCGCTCGACCATCTTCCCGAGCATGATCGGGCATACGCTGGCCGTGCACGACGGACGCAAGCACGTGCCCGTGTTCATCACGGAGAACATGGTGGGGCACAAGCTTGGGGAGTTCGTGCTGACCCGGACCTTCCGGGGGCATGCGGGCAAGTCGGAGCGCTCGACACGCGTCAAGTAAGTGTTACAGGTGTAGGGCACGCGGCTCTATGGCCGTCCGCGGCGGGCCTGCGTGCGCGCAGAAAGGCGATCTGAAGACAGCGTTATGGCAAGGCTGACACGCGCAAGAGCATCCTACGTGCTGATGTCGCCACGCAAGGCGAGGCTGGTGCTGGACCTGGTGCGGGGACGGTACGTCGACGATGCGGTGGCTATCCTGAAGGCGGTCCCGAACCGGGCGGCCCGGGTGGTGGAGAAGCTGGTGAACTCCGCCGCTGCGAATGCGGAGGCGAACCTGCACATCAGCCGCGATTCACTGAAGGTGAAGGGAGCCTTCGCTGACCAGGGGCCGTTGCTGAAGCGCTTCCAGGCGCGCGCCAAGGGGCGGGCGTACCGCATCCTGAAGCGGACCAGCCACATCACGGTGATCGTGGAGGAGGCGGAGCCCAGACCGTCCGTGAAGCGCCTGGCGCATACGGTGACGAAGGCCGAAGCCAGAGGGCGGCGCAAGCGCGGCGAGGAGGAGGCTCAGTCCGGGCAGAAGCGCGGCCGGGCCAGGAAGCAGGTTGAGCAGGCCGCGCCGCAGGTGGAAGAACCTGCCGCGCCGGCCGAGGAGCAGCCTGTAGCCGAGGCTCCCGCTGTGGAGACGCCGCAGACGGAGGATTCTGCTCCTGTTGAGTCCCCTCAGGCTGAAGCCGAGGCGACGGGTGCCGGCGCAACCGGGGAAGAGCCCGCCGGCGAGGGCGAGCCGAAGTCCGAGGATAAGGGAGACAGCTAGTTGGGTCAGAAGATACATCCAATCGGGCTGCGGATCGGCATTATCCGCGATTGGGACAGCAAGTGGTATGCCGACCGGGAGTTCCCGGAATATCTGAAGGAAGACGCCGAGATCCGGCGCTTCATCAAGCGGCGCCTGGGGCAGGCGGGCATCTCCCGGGTGGAGATCGAGCGGGCCGCAAACCGCGTAAAGGTCACTTTGCACACCGGGAAGCCCGGCATCATCATCGGGCGCGGCGGCAAGGGGATTGACGAGCTTCAGGCGCGGTTGCAGGTTCTGACAAAGCGCCCGGTTCACGTGTCCGTGTCCGAGGTGCGGGTGCCGGACCTGGATGCCCAGCTGGTGGCGGAGAACATCGCCGGTCAGATCGAGCGCCGTGTGGCTTACAAGCGTGCCATGCGCCAGGCTGTGCTGCGCGCGATGCGTCTGGGCGCCAAGGGCATCAAGATACGTGTCGCCGGGCGGCTGGGCGGCGCTGAAATGGCCCGTGTGGAGAACGACAAGCAGGGGAAGATCCCGCTGCATACGCTCCGTGCGGACATAGATTACGGCTTCGCCGAGGCGCGCACCACGTACGGTCATATCGGCGTGAAGGTGTGGATCTACCGGGGCGACATCCTGAAGGATGGCGTGCGGCCGGAGCCGGAGTGGCACGGCGGACAGCGTGAGGGTGAGCGCCGGGCTGAGGATGGGCGTCGCTCGCGCGGCCGGGCAGGCCGGGATGGAGGAGTCTGAGCCATGTTGATGCCCAAGAAGGTCAAGCATCGCAAGCACCAGCGGGGCTCGATGGCCCATAAGAGCAATGCCGGCACCGAGATCAACTTCGGGGAGTACGCGCTCCAGGCGCTGGAGCCCTGCTGGATGACGAACAACCAGATTGAGGCGGCCCGCGTGGCTATGACACGCCACGTGAAGAGAGGTGGTCAGGTGTGGATCCGCATCTTCCCGGACAAGCCGGTGACCAAGAAGCCTGCCGAGACCCGTATGGGCAGCGGCAAGGGGGCTCCGGAGTCCTGGGTGGCGGTGGTGAAGCCGGGCCGGATCCTCTTCGAGATGAGTGGTGTTGCCGAGCCGATGGCGCGGGAAGCCATGCGGCTGGCGGCGCACAAGCTGCCCATCAAGACAAGGTTTATCAAGAAACAGGAGCTGGGAGAGATCCTTGAAGAAGGCGGAGTTGCGTAAGACCGTCCGGGAAGCCTCGGACGCCGAGCTGGACAAGCAGCTGGAGGAGGCTCGCAAGGAGCTCTTCCACCTGCGGTATCAGCGCGCCACGAAGCAGCTGGAGAAGCCGCATCGCATCCGCGAGGCGCGCAAGCAGATCGCCCGGCTGCTGCAGGAGCGCACCGAGCGCCAGAAGGCGCGGGAGGCGAGTTGAGGATGGCAGAGTCCACACAGACGCGCGGGCGCAGAAAAGTCCGCCAGGGCGTGGTGGTCAGTGACAAGATGGACAAGACCATCGTGGTCGAGGTCCAGCAGCTTGTCCGCCACCCCCTGTACGGAAAGATCATGCGCCGCAATGCGCGGTTCAAGGCGCACGACGAGAACAACGAGTGCGGCATCGGCGACACCGTGGAGATCATGGAGTGCCGCCCTCTGTCGCGCGAGAAGCGCTGGCGGCTGGTGCGGATCGTCGAGAAGGCCAAGTAGCGGACGGGGGACTGACGGGAGATGATCCAGCAGTATACCAGACTTAAGGCGGCGGACAACTCGGGAGCTCGCGAGATCATGTGCATCCGGGTGCTGAAGGGAAGCGCCGGCAAGTATGCGCAGGTAGGGGATACCATCGTCTGCGCGGTCAAGCAGGCGGCGCCCGGCGCGGCGGTCAAAAAGGGCGACGTGGTGAAGGCCGTGGTGGTGCGGACGCATCATCCAATCCGCCGGCCGGACGGTTCCACCCTGAAGTTCGATGACAACGCGGCGGTGCTGATCAATAACGCGGGTGAGCCACGCGGAACGCGCATCTTCGGGCCGGTGGCCCGCGAACTGCGCGAGAAGAACTACATGCGCATCATTTCGCTGGCGCCCGAGGTCCTGTGAGGCCGCGGGACCCTTAAAGAGACTACGACCATGCGTAAGAAGCAGGAGAAGTTCACGGGAAAGCTGCGGCTGAAGAAGGGCGACGAAGTCGTCGTCCTGGCCGGCAAGGACCGGGGCAAGCGCGGCAAGATCGTGGACGTGGATCCCGAGAAGGGCTACGTCTACGTGGATGGCGTCAACATCCAGGTGCGCCACCAGCGTCCGCGCAAGCCGACCAGGGCCATGCCGCAGACTCAGACCGGGCGCATCGAGCGGCCGGGGCCGCTCCACCGCAGCAAGGTGATGCTGATAGACCCGCACTCCGGCAAGCCGACCCGGATTGCGATGGGGCTGACCTCTGATGGGCGCCGGGTGCGGGTGAGCAAGAAGTCCGGAGAGTTCATAGACGATGTCTAAGGGCAAACAGAGCACAAAGCAGCCTGCGCCCCAGGCGGCGGGTAAGGCCAAGGGCAAGGGCGAGGCCGAGGCGGGGCCGAAGGCTCCGGCCGGAGTCGCCAAGCAGGCTCCCCGCGCCGAGCCGCCAAGGCTCAAGGTGCGCTATCGCGAGGAGATTGCTCCCCGCCTTATGGAGCAGTTCGGATACAAGAACCCGAACTGCGTGCCCCGCCTGGTCAAGGTGGTGGTCAACATGGGTGTGGGGCAGGCCATTCAGGATCCCAAGATCCTCGACGGCGCGGTGGCGGATATGACGGTCATCACGGGGCAGAAGCCCGTGGTGACGGTGGCGCGCAAGTCCATCTCCAACTTCAAAGTGCGCGCCGGGATGCGCGTGGGGTGCCGGGTCACGCTGCGCGGCGACCGGATGTACGACTTCCTTGACAAGCTGTTCCACGTGGCGCTGCCCAGAGTCCGCGACTTCGGGGGAGTGCCGCCGGATTCGTTCGACGGCCGCGGCAACTTCGCGATGGGACTGCGGGAGCAGCTGGTGTTCCCGGAGATTGACTACGACAAAATAGACCGGATCCGGGGGCTCAACGTTGCGGTGGTGACGACCGCTAAGACGGATGAAGAGGGCCGGGCGCTGCTGAAGGCCCTGGGGTGTCCGTTCCGGGAGGTTTAGCGAGTATAGGATGGCCAAACACACTGCCGAAACAATCCGCAATATCGCCCTGATGGGCCAGAGGGGGGCCGGCAAGACGTCGCTGGCGGAGCTCCTGCTGTTCAAGGCAGGGGCGATAGACCGGCTCGGAAAGGTGGACGACGGGACGGCCACCTGCGACTACGACCCGGACGAGGTTCAGCGCAAGATGTCCGTGTCCACGGCCATTGCTCCGCTGGAGTGGGGCAAGGTGAAGGTGAACCTGGTGGACACTCCGGGCTATCTGGACTTCGTGGGCGACGTGGCCGGGGCGGCGGCGGTGTGCGAGGCGGCCCTTATTCTGGTGGATGCGGTCGGCGGTGTGGAAGTTGGCACGGAGATGGGCTGGGACTTCGCGGAGGCCTGTCAGGCTCGCGCGTTCCTGGTCAACAAGATGGACCGCGAGAACGCGGACTTTCACGCCGTGCTGAACGCGCTGCGGGAGAAGTTCGGGAACCGCGTGGTGGCGCTGCAGCTGCCGATCGGACGCGAGGATTCCTTCCAGGGGCTGGTGGACATCGTCCATATGAAAGCCTACATCTGGAAGGACGGCAAAATGACCGAGGGTGATATCCCGGCGGACCTGCAGAGCGAGGCCGCTTCCCTGCGCGAGGCGCTGGTGGAGGCCGCGGCCGAAGGCAGCGATGAGCTGATCGAGAAGTATTTCCTGGAAGAGACCCTGACCGACGAAGAGATCGTCGAGGGGACACACGCCGGGATCAAGGCGGGGAAGCTGGTTCCGGTGTTCGTGGCATCGGCGACCAAAGGGATCGGCGCCGAGCCGCTGCTGGACGTGATCGCCGCGGAGTTCCCGTCTCCGGCCGAGGCTCCGCCGCGCGAAGGACGCCAGCTCGGCGGCGATGCGCGCATAAAGCGCTCCGCCGCCGACCCGCAGTTCTCCGCGCTGGTGTTCAAGAGCACGGCCGACCCCTACGTGGGCAAGCTGACCTACTTCCGGGTGGTCAGCGGTTCCGTCTCGTCCGACTCGCATGTCTGGAATGCCACGCGCGACCACGACGAGCGCATCGGGCAGCTCTATTTCCTGAAGGGCAAGCAGCAGATCGCGACGAGTGAGATCGGCGCCGGGGACATCGGCGCGGTGGCCAAACTGCAGGATACGGTGACCGGAGATACGCTGTGCGACAAGGCGGCCGGGATTATTTTCGACCCCATCGCCTTCCCGGAGCCGGTGTTTTCCCTGGCCATCTCGGCAAAAAGCAAGGCGGACGAGGACAAGCTGGGTCCGGCGCTGGCGAAGCTGGCGGAGGAGGATCCCACCTTCAAGTATCACCGCGACCCGGAGACGGGGCAGACGCTCATCAGTGGGCTGGGCGAGACCCACGTGGAGATCGTCATAGACCGGCTGAAGCGCAAGTTCGGGGTGGAGGTGGAGTCGTCCACGCCGCGCATCCCGTACAAGGAGACCATCCGGGCGTCGGCCAAGGTGCAGGGCCGTCACAAGAAACAGACCGGCGGCCGCGGGCAGTTCGGCGACTGCTGGGTGGAGTTCCAGCCGCTGGAGCGTGGCGGCGGGTTCGAGTTTGTGGATAACATCGTGGGCGGCGCAATCCCGCGCCAGTACATCCCCGCGGTGGAGAAGGGGATCCGCGAGGCCATGGAGCGCGGCCTGGTGGCAGGGTATCCGGTGGTGGATGTCCGGGCCATCGTGTATGACGGCTCGTTCCATCCCGTGGACTCCTCGGAAATGGCGTTCAAGCAGGCGGGTATCAACGCCCTGCACGCCGCCGCGGACAAGGTGGACCCCGTTATCCTGGAGCCCATTCTGAACGTCGAGATCAACGTTCCCGAGGAGTTCATGGGGGACGTCATCGGCGACCTGAACGGCAAGCGGGGGCGCATCCAGGGAATGGAGCCGATCGGCAACGGGCGGCAGCTCGTGCGCGCACAGGTGCCTCTGGCGGAGATGCAGCGATACGCTATAGACCTGAAGTCCATCGCGCGCGGGCGGGGCTCGTTCAAGACGGAGTTCAGCCACTACGAGGAAGTGCCGCCGCATCTTCAGCAGCAGATCATCGAAGAGGCGAAGAAGCGGGCGAGCGCTGAGGAGTAGTTCTGGTCTCCCGGGCGGCGGGCAAGAGTCTGCCAGGCCGCCTGAGGGGAGGGTCTCGGAAAAGGACGATTACAGGAGCGAGAGCTTTTGGCGAAGCAGTGTCTGATTGAAAAGGCGAAGAGAACGCCCAAGTTCAAAGTGCGGGGCTATAACCGCTGCAGCATGTGCGGACGTCCGCGCGGCTACATCCGCCGCTTCGGACTGTGCAGGATCTGCTTTCGCGAGATGGCGCACCGGGGACTGATCCCGGGCGTACGCAAGGCGAGCTGGTAGGGAGCGCGAAAGATGCCTGTCACTGATCCTGTTGCCGATGTTCTGACGCGGATCCGCAATGCGAACCAGGCGCTCCACGAGGAGACGCAGGTTCCGTCGTCGCGGTTCTGCGACGAGATCCTTCGCATTCTGAAGGAGCAGGGTTTCATCCGCGGATACGAGCGCATCCCGGATAGCTGGCCTCCGATGACGCGGGTGCATCTGAAGTATATCGGGCCGCGCCGTCAGAGGGTGATTACGGGTCTGAAGCGCGTTTCCAAGCCCGGTCTGAGGGTGTATAAGCCCGCCAAAGAGCTTCCGCGTGTGCTGAAGGGGCTGGGGATTGCCATCGTGTCCACATCTCAGGGCGTGATGACGGACGCCGCCGCGCGCGAAAAGGGCATCGGCGGCGAGGTTATCTGCCAGGTCTGGTAAAGCCGCGGGGTGCCCGAGGTTTCGAGGAGAGTCATTCAGAGATGTCACGGATAGGACTGAAGCCGATACCGAAGCCGGCCGGGGTGAAGGTGAGCGTGCAGGAAGGGAACGAGGTCCTGGTCGAGGGGCCGAAGGGCAAGCTCAGCCGGAAGCTGTGGCCGCATCTCAAGATTGATGTCGGCGACAGTGAGATCACGGTGTCGCGGTCGTCCGACGAGCGCGAGCACCGCTCCATGCACGGCCTGACCCGGACTCTGCTGGCCAATATGGTCGAAGGGGTCAGCAAGGGTTATGAGAAGGCGCTGGTCATCGGTGGCGTGGGCTACCGCGCCCAGCTGGAAGGCAAGAAGCTGGTCGTGCAGGTGGGGTACTCTCATCCGGTGGTCGTGGAGCCGAAGCCCGGCATCGAGTTCGAAGTGGGCCAGGAACACGGGACCCGCGAGCCGGTGATAATTGTGCGCGGTATTGACAAGGAGACTGTCGGGCAGCAGGCGGCGGAGATCCGCAAGATCCGGCCTCCTGAGCCTTACAAGGGCAAGGGGATCCGCTACCGGGGCGAGTATATCCGCCGGAAGGCCGGGAAAGCCGGAAAGGCGGCCGGCAAGTAGGTTCTGAGCGGCTAAAGCTGCGCGGCGCCGCAGGGTGCCGCGGGACGGCGCAAGATAGAGGTTGTTGATGGACGATAAGGTTGTCAAGAGGCTGCGAAGGCACAAAAGGGTACGCAAGAAGGTGTTCGGGGATCCCGAGCGGCCGCGGTTGAACGTGTACCGCAGTCTGAACCACATCTACGCTCAGATAATCGACGACACCAGTCATCGCACGCTGGTGAGCGCATCGAGCCTCGAAAAGGATCTGCGGGGACAGATCAAGGGGGGCAATATCGAGGGCGCGAAAGTCGTTGGACGGCTGATCGCGGAGCGGGCCAGAAGCGCCGGCATCGAGGCGGTGCGGTTCGACCGCGGTGGCTACAAGTATCACGGCAGGGTCAAGAGTCTTGCCGATGCCGCCCGTGAGGCGGGACTGAAGTTTTAGGAGTTGCAGGCCTTATGCCCAAGATCAACCCGGATACCCTGAACCTGGAAGAGCAGGTCATCCGTACGAACAAGGTGCAGAAGACCCACAAAGGGGGACGCACGCTCAGCTGGAACGCGCTGGTCGCGGTGGGAGACTACAACGGCCACGTGGGAGTGGGGCTGGGCAAGGCGCGTGCCATCCCGGACGCCATCCGTAAAGGGGTGGAGGCGGCCAAGAAAAACATCATGCAGGTGCCGCTGGTCGGCAGCACCATCCCCCATGAGGCGCTGGCCCACTGGGGTTCCAGCCAGGTGCTTCTGAAACCTGCCTCGCCGGGAACGGGCGTGGTCGCGGGAGGAGCGGTCCGGCCCATCCTGGAGCTTGCCGGAGTGAAGGACGTGCTGGCCAAGTCTCTGGGGTCGCGCAATCCCATCAATACGGCCTGGGCCACCCTGGAGTGCCTGAAGCAGTTCAAGCGGGCCGAGCAGGTGAGCGAGGCCCGGGGGGTGCCGGTGGAAGAGATGGTCCCCTGGCTGGTGCGGGAGATGGCCGCTCAGGAAGCCGCAGGGATCGCTGCGGGAGAGCCTGTGGCTGTTGAAGAGGAGGTCTCTGGAGACGGCGATGCTGCGGATCAGGCTTAAGAAGAGTCCCATCGGATACGCCAAGGACCAGGGCCGCACGGTGCGCGCGCTGGGGCTGACGAAGTTGAACGCGGAAGTGGTGCAGGCCGATACTCCCGTCATCCGGGGGATGTTGCGTAAGGTCGGGCACCTGGTGGAAGTGGAAGAGCTGGCGGACGCCAAGGAGTCGTCGTAAGTGGATATTCATGACCTGTCTCCTGCGCCGGGTTCGCGGCGCAGGCGCAAGCGAGTGGGACGCGGCATCTCCGCCGGGCAGGGAAAGACCTGCGGGCGGGGGACCAAGGGCGATAAGGCACGCGGCCAGACCCGGCCGGGGTTCGAGGGCGGTCAGACGCCGCTGCACCGCAGGCTGCCGCGTCTGCGCGGGTTCAACAACATCTTCCGGCGGGATTTGAACGAAGTCAACGTGGGGCGCCTGGAGGTCTTCGATGCGGGCGCCGAGGTCACGCCCGATGTTCTTCTGGAGAAGCGCATCATCCGCAAGCTGCGGGATGGCGTGAAGATCCTCGGCAAGGGCGAACTCAGCAAGAAGCTGACCGTGAAGGCCACCGCCTTCTCGAAGAGCGCTGTGCAGAAGATCGAAGCCGCTGGCGGAACCGCCATTGTGATCGGCTCCGATGGTCAGGAGCGGCCTGCGGCGGCGGAGCAGATTTCCGCAGCCGGAGAGCCCGCCGCAGCGGAGCCGGCCGTCGCTGAGGAGACGGGGGAGTCCACACAAAGCCCTCCTGAGGCTTCGGACAAGAGCGGAGAGGCGTAAATGCTGTCCAAGATCGCCGCTGCAGCGAAGATCTCCGACCTCAAGAACCGCATCCTGTTTATGTTCGGGATGTTCGCGGTCTATGTGGTGGGCCTGCACATTCCCATCCCGGGCATTGACCACGACAAAATGGAGCAGCTGTTCGCGACGGGCGGCGCGTTCGGGCTGCTGGATGCGTTCTCCGGCGGGGCGTTCCGCAAGTTCACCATCTTCGCGATGGGCATCATGCCCTACATCAACGCCAGCATCATTATGTCGCTTCTGGTGATGGCGATCCCTCAGCTGGAGCAGCTCCAGAAGGAGGGCGAGAGCGGACGCAAGCAGATCGCGCAGTATACGCGCTATCTCACGGCCGTTCTGGCGGTGGTGCAGGCGGCGGGCGTGAACACCCTTCTCCGGTCTTCCGGCATCCTGACGGCTAACTGGTTCCAGATGATCCAGATCATCATCGTCCTGGTGGCGGGAACGGCGTTTCTGATGTGGCTGGGTGAGATGATCACGGACAAGGGCCTGGGGAACGGTGTTTCGCTGATCATCTTCCTGGGCATCGTGGCGAGCCTGCCAATGCAGATCAGCTCAACGGTGAAGCTGTACCGGGCGGGCTCCATCGGGCTGGATAATATCGTGCTGCTTCTGGTCGTGCTGGTGGCGACCGTCGCCGCCATCGTGGCCGTACAGATGGCGCAGAGGCGCATCCCCATTCAGCACGTGAAGCGCGTCATCGGGAACCGGATGAGTGGTGGCACGAGCAGCTATCTGCCGCTGCGGGTCAACTCCGCGGGCGTCATCCCGATCATCTTCGCCATCTCCATTCAGCTGTTCCCGCAGACCATCGCCCAGTTCGGAGGCGACAGCTGGTTCGGGCAGACAGCCCGGCGTGTGGCGGAGTTCATTGAGCCCGGACGGGTGCTCGGCGGGATCCTTTACTTCGGGCTGGTGGTGCTGTTCACCTACTTCTACACGGCGGTGACGTTCAACGTTCAGGACGTCTCGGACAACCTTAAGAAGTGGGGCAGCTATATCCCGGGCATCCGTCCCGGCAAGCCCACCACGGAGTACCTGGACCGGGTCATGACGAGGATCACTCTGGCCGGGGCCGTGTTCCTGGGATTGATCGCTCTGCTGCCTTACTGGACGCCGGTCATCACAGGGGTGACCACCTTCGGGCTGGTGGGCGGCACGTCGCTGTTGATCCTGGTGGGTGTGGCGCTGGAGACGATGCAGGCCATTGAGGCCCAGCTGGTGATGCGCCACTACGAAGGTTTCATCAAGTAGCGGAAATCGCGGAGAGGACTGGTCGGTCGGCTTTATGCAGGTGATATTGCTGGGACCTCCCGGCGTGGGTAAGGGAACGCAGGCGGAGAGGATCGCTTCTGAGTTCGGCATCGCTCACATCTCCACGGGAGATATGTTCCGGGAGGCCGTGGCGGCGGGCACGGAGCTGGGGAGGACCGCCCGCGAGTATATGGCGGCTGGCGCTCTGGTGCCGGATGAGATCGTCATCGGGATGGTGGAGGAGCGCCTGGGGCGCGACGATACGCGCAAGGGGTTCCTGCTGGACGGGTTTCCCCGGACCATTGCGCAGGCCGAGGCGCTGGAGCGGCTGCTGCAGACTCTGGGCCGCCCCGTGACGGCAGTGGTGGATCTCCGGGCGGATGAGGAGCTCCTGATCACCCGGCTTTCCGGGCGGAGGGTCTGCGCCTCATGCGGAGCCACATACCACGTGCAGAACAAGCCTCCGAAGCAGGAAGGTGTCTGCGACCTGTGCGGCGGCGAGGTGCGTCAGCGAGAGGACGACCGTCCCGAAGCCATCCGCGAGCGGCTGCGGGAGTATGCGGCCAAAACGGCGGCCCTCACCGAGCATTACGGTCGTCTGGGGCTGCTGGAGAGCATTGACGCGTCGGGGACTCCAGAGGAGGTGTTCGGTCTGGTCAGCGAAGCGCTCATCAGGCGCGCGGGCGTTGGTACGCATCAAGTCGCCGGATGAGATAGAGAAGATGCGGCGCGTCGGCCGGGTGGTGGCCCGCACGCTGCAGGAGCTGGCGCAGGCGATCCGTCCGGGCAAGACCACGGGCGAAGAGCTGGACCGCCTGGCCGAGAGGCTGGTGCGGGAGGCAGGAGGCACGCCGTCCTTCAAGGGCTACCGGGGGTTTCCGAAATCCATCTGCCTGTCCATCAACGAGCAGGTGGTGCACGGGATTCCGGATGGGCGCGTGCTTCAGGAAGGCGACGTGGCCAGCATAGATCTGGGCGTGAAGCTGGACGGATTTCACGGGGATGCGGCGGTCACGATCCCGGTGGGCAGAATCTCCGCGCAGGCGGACCGGCTGCTGAAGGTGACGCGGGACGCCCTGATGCTGGGCATCGAGATGGCGCGCCCTGGCGGACACCTGAACGATATCGGAGGCGCAGTGCAGGCGTATGTGGAGAAGCACGGCTACTCCGTCGTACGCGAGCTGGTGGGGCACGGCATCGGCCGGGAACTTCACGAGGATCCGCAGGTCCCGAACTTCGGCAAGCCCGGGACGGGTCTGCGGTTGACCAGCGGGATGACCCTGGCCATAGAGCCGATGGTGAACGAGGGGACGCACCGGGTAACCTCCCTGCCGGACAGGTGGACGGTGGTGACGGCGGATGGCAAACTGTCCGCGCATTTCGAGCATACGGTGGCCATCTGCGATGATGGGCCGAAGGTTCTGACGGAGCCCTGAAGGGGCGCCAAGGAGGCAGGCTGGACAGGATGGCTAAAGAGCAGTCCATCCAGGTGGAAGGCAAGGTCGTGGAGACTCTGCCCAATGCGATGTTCCGGGTGGAGATTCCGAACGGGCATACGGTCCTGGCGCACGTGTCGGGGAAGATCCGGATGAGCTTCATCAAGATCCTGCCCGGCGACCGGGTGCTGGTGGAGCTGTCGCCCTACGACCTGACCCGGGGCCGCATCATCTGGCGCTACAAATAAAGTGGCTGCGCTGGCGCTCGCGCAGGGACGCTGCCGGTCGCTCCGGCGGGGTGCGGCTGCCCGGCAATCGGGGTATAATGGGCAGGTTGTTCGAATATAGCGGAGTTTGGACGGATACAGATGAAAGTCCGGGCATCGGTCAAAAAGATTTGCGAAAAGTGCAAAGTCATTCGCCGCGAGGGCGTGGTGAGGGTTATCTGCAAGAACCCGAAGCATAAGCAGCGGCAGGGCTAGGCCGCAGGTTTCCACTGGAGGAGAAGGTCTTTGGCACGTATTGCAGGCGTAGATCTCCCGCGGGATAAGAGGGTCGAATACGCCCTCACGTACATTTACGGGGTGGGGTTGACCACCAGCCGCAAGGTTCTGGCCGCCGCCGGCGTCTCGCCGGATACGCGGGTGAAGGATCTGACGGAGGGTGAGATCAGCAAGCTCCGCGAGGTTCTGGAGCGGGAGTATCGCGTGGAAGGCGACCTGCGCCGCCAGGTCGCGATGGACATCCGCCGGCTGAGCGAGATCGGCGCGTATCGCGGCATTCGCCACCGGCGCGGGCTGCCGGTTCGCGGACAGCGCACCAAGACCAACGCGCGTATGCGCAAGGGCCCGCGCCGCACGGTGGGCGCGAAGAGGAAGAAGCGGTAAGACTTTCAGCCGCCCCCGGCAACGTTTGCCGGAGGCTGAGCTGATGCAGGGACGGTAGGCAGTCCAGGAGCGATATCGGCAAGTATGGCGAGAAAACCGACATCCACCGGGCGAGGCAAGCCCCGGGAGAAGAAGAACATAGCGCAGGGCGTGGCTCACATCAAGAGCACGTTCAACAACACCATCGTGACCATCACCGATACCCAGGGAAACACCATCTCGTGGGCCAGCGCAGGGACGGTGGGGTTCAAGGGCACCAAGAAGGGTACACCGTTTGCGGCGCAGATGGCCTCGGAGATCGCGGCGCGCCGGGCGATGGAACACGGGATGAGGAAGGTGGACGTATACGTGCGCGGCCCGGGATCGGGGCGTGAGACCGCCATCCGCAGCCTTCAGGCGACGGGCCTGGAGGTGAGCCTCATCAAGGATGTCACGCCCGTGCCGCACAACGGGTGCAGACCGCCCAAGCGCAGGAGAGTGTAAAGGATCAGTTTATGGCGTCAACCGGCGTACCAGTTTGCAGACAGTGCCGCCGCGAGGGCACGAAGCTCTATCTGAAGGGGTACCGCTGCTACGGCAAGAAGTGTCCGTTCTCCAGGCCGGAAGCCCCGTTCCCTCCGGGCCAGCACGGCCGGGGCCGGCCTTCCAAGCTGTCGGACTACGGACAGCAGCTGCGCGAGAAGCAGAAGCTGCGCAGGATCTACGGGCTGCGGGAGAAGCAGTTCCGCCTCTACGTGCGCGAGGCGGAGCGGCGCAGGGGCGTCACGGGCGAGAACCTGCTGCAGCTTCTTGAGATGAGGCTGGACAATGTGGTCTTCCGGCTGGGGTTCGCGGCATCCCGTTTGCAGGCCAGGCAGTTCGTCAGCCACGGCCATATCAGGGTGAACGGCCGCAAGGTGCATATTCCCTCCTACCAGCTCCGCCCCGGTGACCGGGTGGACGTTGTGGAGGAGAGCCGGAAGATGCAGCCGCTCCAGGATGCTATGAAAGCGGCGGGCACGGGAACGGTGCCGCCGTGGCTGAAGCTGGATGCGGCGGCTTACGCTGGCGAAGTCCTGAGCGCGCCTCAGCGCGACGAGATCAACACGGACGTTCAGGAGGCGCTGATCGTCGAGTTCTACTCCCGCTAAGCGCGGCCGGGGATGGATGTGCGCCCCGCTGTGGTCTGATGAGGGAGCGCTTCAGAAGGCCGGGGCAGAAGGGGCGATCATCTTGTGTGGGGCGGCGCTGGTAGCAGGCCGGGCCGGGAGAGTCTGAGGCAGGTTGAGCGAATCTATGGACACTGTGACACCGAAAATTCAGATCGTCGAGGAAACGGACACCTACGGCAAGTTCGTGGTGGAGCCGCAGGAGCGCGGATTCGGGACGACCATTGGCAACGCGCTCCGGCGGGTGCTTCTGTCCAGCATTCCCGGGGCTGCCATCACGTCCATCAAGATTGATGGAGTGCTGCATGAGTTCTCGACGATCCCCGGGGTGCGCGAGGACACCACCGAGCTCATCCTGAACCTGCGAGAAGTGTTCGTGAAGATGGCCCCGCCGTCCAACGGATCCGAGGAGCCTTCGGGGCCGCTGGTGATGCGGATCGAGAAGAAGGGGCCGGGCACCGTCACGGCGGCCGATATCCAGACGCCGCCTGAGATTACGGTGGTCAACCCGGAGGCCTATATCTGCGAACTGGCGGACGCGACCACGTCATTCTCCATGGAGATGACGGTGGAGCGTGGCAAGGGCTTTGTGCTGCCGGAGAAGCACGAGCACCTCAAGTCCACCATCGGAGTCATTCCGGTGGGCAGCGTGTTTTCGCCCGTGCGTCACGTGAACTATATCGTGGAGGCCACGCGCGTCGGGCATCAGACGGACTATGAGCGCCTGACTCTGGAGGTGACCACGAACGGGACGGTCTCGCCGAGCGAGGCTGTCAGTATGGCGGCGGCCATTCTGGACCGGCAGATCCGGCTGTTCTTCGATTTCAACCGCCGGGCGCGGGCGGACATCGGGTTTGGTGGCGAGTCCGAAGGGCTGAGGCTGGGCCCGCCGGACGCGCGGATCGAGGAGCTGGACTTCTCGGTGCGCACCTATAACTGCCTGAAGAAGGCCAACATCATGACCATCGGGGAGCTGGTGCAGAAGACCGAAGGCGACCTGATGCAGATCCGCAACTTCGGCAAGAAGTCGCTCAACGAGGTGAAGGAGAAGCTTGCCAGCTTCGGCCTGAGCCTGAAGAAGGGACCTGCCGGCGAGGTTGTGGAGTACCCGGACGATGATGAGGAGCCAGATATCGAAGAGCTGATGGGCGCCACGGAAGCGTCCGGTGATGGGGACGAAACGGAGGACAACGAATGAGGCACAGGGTGGCGGGAAGAAAGTTCGGGCTCCCCGGCGACCAGCGGAAGGCTCTGCTGCGGGCCCTGATGCGCGCGGTGTTCTCTCACGATGCCATCGAGACAACAGAGGCGCGCGCCAAGGATGTGCGGCCGCTGGTGGAGAAGTGCATCACCACGGCCAAGAAAGGCGACCTTCATGCCAGGCGCCAGGTGCGCCGGGTGCTGCCGGACGAGACGCTGGTGAAGCGCGTTGTGGACGAGGTCGCTCCGCGCTACCGGGATCGCAATGGCGGATATACTCGCATCACGAAGCTGGGGCCGCGGCGCGGCGACTGCGCGATGATGGTCCGCCTGGAGCTGATCAAGGACTGAGGGGCGCCGCTGAGGCGCGAACGCTCCGATGAGCGGAGACGCTAGCCGGTCATCCGGCCCGAACGTCAGGGCGCTCATCGAATATGACGGATCGGGATTTCTGGGGTTCCAGAAGCAGCCATCCGGAAGGACGGTCCAGGGAGAGATCGAAAAAGCGCTCAGGCGGCTGACAGGGCGCGCCGTCCGGGTGATCGGAGCGGGAAGGACCGACGCCGGAGTGCACGCCACCGGCCAGGTGGTGAACTTCCGGCCGGGGCCGGGAATCCCCGTGGACCGGATACGGGAGGCTCTGGACCGCACTTTGCCGCCGGACATCGCCGTCCGGTGCGTAGAGTCTGTGGTGAATGGGTTCCACGCGCGGTACGATGCGAAGTGGCGCGTTTACGAATACAGAATACGCAACACATCCGAGCGGCGCGCGCTGGACTGGCGCTTTGTATGGTATGTGCCCCGGCCGCTGGATACGGGCACTATGGCACGAGCGGCCGCGGAGCTGATTGGGACGCACCATTTCGGAGCGTTCGGGACACCGGAGCGCAACCGATCCCCCGTCCGGGAGATGGTCCGGGCGGAGGTTCTGGCGGATGGCGAGACGGTGTTGATCCGGCTGAAGGCCAACGCCTTCCTGAGGCATATGGCGCGGGGCATTGTGGGGGCGCTGGTGGAAGTGGGGCTCGGGAGGACCTGCCCCACTGACATTGCCCGGGCCCTGCAGGGCGGGGCGGATCATCCGCTGTTCCCGATGGCCCCTCCTCAGGGGTTATGTCTGGTGGAGGTTGAATACTGAGGGCGGAGCCGCGAAGGCTGCCCGCGCGAGACGGACGGACAGGATTATGATAACGAAGAGCGCAAAACCCGCTGAAGTGGTTCGACGGTGGATCTGGATTGACGCCGCCGGGGTGCCTGCCGGGCGCCTGGCGGCTGAGGCTGCCAAGTACCTGCGCGGGAAGTACAAGGTGGACTTCTCTCCGCATGTGGACTGCGGAGACTTTGTCATCATCACCAATGCCGCCAAAGTGGCTCTTACGGGACGCAAGGGTGCGGAGCGTGTCTACCGGCACTCGCAGTACCCCGGTGGTCTGAAGAGCCGCACCCGCGCTGAATTCCTGGAGAAGCAGCCGGAGAAGTATGTCGAGCGCGTCGTGAAGGGCATGTTGCCGCACAACAAGCTGGGTGCGGCGATGTTCCGGAAGCTGAAGGTTTATGCCGGGGCTGAGCACCCGCACGAGGCTCAGCAGCCGGTGAAGGTGGAGATCGTTTAGGAGGTTTCCGGTTGGAGGAACTCAGATATTACGCCACAGGCCGCCGGAAGAACGCCACGGCGAAGGTGTGGCTGATGCCGGGTGATGGAACCATCACGGTGAACGGCAGGGATCTCTCCGAGTATGTCGGGCGCCGTGCGCTGGAGATTCTCGTCCGGCAGCCCTTCGATGTCACCAATACACAGGGGCAGTTCAACGTGACGGCCCGGTGCCTGGGCGGCGGCATCGCCGGTCAGGCCGGGGCACTGCGCCACGGCATCGCGCGAGCTCTGCTGGAGGTCAGCGCGGAGTACCGGCCCGTTCTGCGCAAGCTGGGGTTCCTGACCCGGGATCCGCGTGTCAAAGAGCGCAAGAAGTACGGTCTCAAGCGCGCACGGCGGGCGTTCCAGTTCTCCAAGCGCTGAGGACGCGGCGGGTGGCGAAAGTTGGCTGCCTGTTCTGCCGATAATGATGTTGCGGGGAGGTTCGTTCGCCTCCCCGCAATACTTCATAGCAGCCTTTGTGAGTGATGACTGATTCCGCGACAGCCAGGACTCTTTGCCGTCTCTGCCTGCCTGCGGCGGCCGCAATAGCGCTCCTGTTGATGGCAGGTGGCGCTGCCTTCTCCGACCAGCTATTGGAGCTTCAACTCCGTCCACCCGGAAGCGGTGAGACCGAATCCCCTGCTGTTAAGGCTCCTTCTTCAGACCGTTCTGCCGCCAGGCTTCCCTACCGTGGTGTCAGCTCCCGCAGTGGCCGGGTTGGCGCCGCCATCGGAAAGGTCGGTTTCGTGGAGGCCGATACCGCGCATATCCGGAGATCCCGCTCGCCGCAGGGGCCGCTGCTCTTCAGCGTGTCCAGAGGCACTCCGCTGGCCGTGGTCAATACCAGCGGCAACTGGTATGGAGTGCTCATGTCGGACGGGAGCACCGGGTGGGTGCCTGCTTCCGACCTGCGCATCAGCGATCTGAAGGTGGTCTCGGACGTTCCGGCGGACCCCTCCGGCGTTGAAGCGGTCCGCCTGGCCTACACCTTCAGTGGAGTCCCCTATGTCTGGGGTGGAGCCTCGCGGGCCGGGATGGACTGCTCTGGCTTTGTCAAGACTGTGTGGGAGATGATGGGGCGCAAACTGCCTCGTACCGCCCGGGAACAGGCTCTGGTCGGCGAGTGGGTTGACATCCGGGATATCCAGCCCGGCGACCGGCTTTACTTCAACTGCAAGGGTGGTCCGGTGGATCACACCGGCATCTATGTCGGCAACGGGATGTTCATCCACGCGAGCTCCTCGCGCGGAGGAGTGGGGCTGGACCCGCTGAACTCGCCGAAGTACCGGTCCTCTCTGGTCTGCATCCGCCGGGGCTAGAGGAAGAGGAGTAAGATGTTATCCGCGAAGGGCTCCGGCATCCGCAGGGTGACCGGAGCCTGCGCGCTTAGAAGGGGAATGGATTGAGCGACAGGAAACGCCTGCCAGGGTCATCGGGACGGGACGTGCGCTTTGAGAGGGTGGTTATCCTTGCGGAAGGCTCCTTCGACGTGGAAGGGGCCAAGACGGCCGTCGGCATCATACGCTACGGCCGCTGCCGCACCGTGGCCGTCATAGATAGCCAGCATGCCGGACAGACGGCGAAGGATGTCATAGGGGTGGGGGAGGGCATCCCCGTCGTTGCCTCGCTGCAGGAGGCGCTCGTCTACGAACCGCAGACGCTGGCGATAGGAATCGCGCCGCGGGGCGGTCTGTTGCCCGCGGAGTGGCGGCAGGTCATCGTCAATGCCCTGGAGTGTGGTCTGGACGTTATCTCGGGACTCCACGCGTTCCTCCGGGACGATCCGGAGATCGCGTTCGTGGCGGAGAGGCACGGCTGCGTCATTGCCGATGTGCGCCGGCCGCCGGAGGGTCTGCCTGTCGCAGAGGGTCTTTGCCGCTCGGTTCCTGAACAGACAGTTCTGACCGTGGGGACAGACTGCTGCGTGGGGAAGATGTCTGTCTCGCTGGAGTTGACGCTGGGGGCGAAACGGCGCGGGCTGGCGGCGGATTTCGTGGCGACCGGTCAGACCGGGATCATGATCTGGGGCCGGGGTATCTCCGTGGATGCATGCGTGGCGGATTTCATCGCCGGTGCCGCCGAGCGGATCGTTCTGGAAGCGTGCCGCGATGCTGACTGGGTGTTTGTGGAGGGGCAGGGGTCTCTCTATCATCCGGGTTATTCCGGGGTGACGATGGGGCTCATCCACGGCACATCCCCCAAGCAGATGGTTCTCTGCCATCAGGTCTCCCGTCCGGAGATCCGGGGATACGGTATTGCCATCCCTCCTTTGAACGAGGTGG
>JBBFLP010000021.1:0-21044 GCA_037478975.1 Armatimonadota bacterium | reverse complement strand
ACGTACATCATCGTGGCGAGTCCGAGCTGCTTTCCGTGGGACAGGCAGGCTGACATCCGCGCCCGCTCGCGCGCCTGGGCGAACACCGGGAAGAGGATGGCGGCCAGGATGGCTATGATGGCGATGACCACCAGCAGCTCGATCAGGGTGAAGCCTTTGCTCCTTCTCATCATCTCACAAAACTCCGTTCGCGGCGCCCGGCGCGGGCCGGAACCGGGCCGTTACCCGTCCTCCCGATACCGGTTTTTCCTTCCGGACCGCTGTTTCATCTTGGCAGCGGGCTACTTTTATACTATTATACTACCAATTCTGGCTGCGACCGGTGTTCTCCTTCCGTATTTCGCGCGCGAAATTCTTCGGCAAAAAAGGGGCCGGACTGGAGGTTGTCTGTCTGGTGAGACTGCTATGCGTCACGCTGATGGCCGCTCTCTCGGCCTCCTGCTGTGCTGCTCCGGCGGCGCCTGCGCCTGTAAATGCGGACCCCGAGATCCTCTGCCCGCCGGCGGTCCGTCCGCCCGTGATGGACGGCGCTCTGGATGATGCCTGCTGGACCGCCTCTCCGGCGATCGCCACGCTGCGGCGGCCGGACGGAGTTTCTCGTCCCCGGGTGAAGACGGAGGTCCGTGTGGTCCGGGATTCAGAGGCTCTCTACATAGCCTTCCGGTGCGCCGAGCCGTTCATGGAAGCCCTGAAGCTCTCCGAACCGGAGAAGCCATGGCGGGATGACTCGGTGGAAGTGCTGATAGACCCGTTTCGAGGACGGCGGCATTTTCTCCAGTTCATCGTTTCGGCCTCAGGCGCCCGGCTGGCCCTGGTGCAAACTCCGCCGGGAGACCTTCCCCTCTGGCCAGTTCCCTCGGCCTGGCAGGCGGCCGTCCGCCGGTCGGAAGGAGAATGGACGGTGGAGATGGCCATCCCCTGGCGGGAGCTCGGCCTGAACGCGGAGCCCCGCCAGCCTCCGCGTATCAATTTCGCGCGCAACAGACAGGCCCGCCCGGAGCGCTCCAGCTGGGTTCCGCGTGCAGTGCCGGGAACACTGCCCGGCCAACCCTTCGGAAACCTTCTGACCGGCCCGAAGCCCTCCACCGTTGTATGGATGAGCGCCGTGGCCAGGCCGGAGGCGGGGATCGCGGATGTGCGTCTCAGACTGGAGACGGACGGCCCGTCACCGGTCGCTCTGCGGCCACGGCTGAGCGCGCATCCGTCCGTTTTCGACCGGACAGTCCGTCTGCGGGAAGTCTCCCTCTCCGCAGCATCCAGTGTCTCGCTTAGCGCCCGCCTGCCGATTCCGCACGGCCTGAGCAGGATCGGCGTGGATGTGTTCGGAGAGATCCCGGGCGGCGGAGCGGTGTTTCTGGGCAGCTTCACCCTCCCCGTCCCTCCCGCGCGCCCTGCCTTGGCGGGCAGGCTCCTCACTCAGGCGCCGTGGGGGCAGGTGTGGGAGGCGAGCGCCACGGAGAAGGTCTTCCCCGACAGCCGTCCCTCCTCCCGCCGCAGCGGTCCTGTGACCCTCGCCGCAGCGAAGAATGAGTTCGAACCATTTCAGATCGTCCTGACGCCGGACCGCGAGCTGAAGGACGTCTCCGTCAGCGTGTCCGAACTGAGGGGCCCGGGGAAGATCCCGCCGGACGCGGTATCGGTGCGGCTGGTAGCCACGGTTCCGGTGACCCTGCCGAGCAGCGTGGACGTCCTGCCGGGCGACTATCCCGATCCCCTGATCCCGCTCAATGACCCGGTCACTCTTCCGGCCGGCCGCTCCACCGCGTTCTGGTTCACGGTGCGGGTGCCTTCCGGCGCTCCCGCCGGCGAGTATTCCGGAGAAGTGACCATCACGCCGGCCGGGCTGGCGCCGGTGAAGGTGCCGGTGTCCCTGCGCGTGTGGGACTTCGAGCTGCCACGCCTTCCGTATCTACGGACGGCGTACGGCACCTGGCACGGACTGAAGGCGCTGTGCCGCTGGCACGGCATTGATATGGAAGATGTGGGGCCCGTCCGGCAGATGGAGGAGTTGCTGAACCGCACCTTCCACGAGCACCGGATCGCCCCCTTCAATGCCTTCCAGACCCACGATGTCCAGGTCTCCGTCACGGAGGGCCGGGTGCGCCTGGACTTCTCGCGATTCGATGAAGGTGCGGAGAAGTACCTGCCTCTGTTCAACGCCTTCATGCTTCCCGGGTCTTTCCGTAGAGGAGTGGGCGGTAAGGGGCCGGGCGACGAGGGATACGAGGACCTGAAGGTTCAGTTCCTGAAGCAGCTCAGCGCGCACCTTCGGGAGAAAGGGTGGCTTGCGAAGGGCTACAACTACATCTACGATGAGCCCGACCCTCCTCAGTATCCTCTGGTGGCCGAAGAGGCCAGACTCTGGAGACAGGCGGACCCGGATCTCAAGATCCTGCTGACCGAGCAGGTGGAGGATGAGCTGATCGGCTCGGTGGATATCTGGACGCCGGTGCTGGATGCGTACAGCGCAAAGCGGTGCCGTGAGAGGCAGGAAGCGGGGGACGCCGTCTGGTGGTATGTGTGCACCGGGCCCAAGCACCCGTATCCCAACTACTTCATAGACTACCCCGCTGCCGGCCACCGCATCTTCCACTGGATGACCTATGCCTGGGGGGTGACCGGCGTCCTCTACTGGGAGACCATGTTCTGGAGCGGCAACCCGTGGGAGGAGCCCATGACCTATTCGGACGATGGCCGCCGCAAACCGTTCGGTAACGGAGACGGTTTCCTCCTGTACCCCGCCACCGGGAAACCCGCCGGGAAGCCGCTGATCGCCGGTCCCATCGAGTCCATCCGCTGGGAGATGCTGCGTGAGGGCATCGAGGATTACGACCTGTTCCGCATGCTGGAAAGCGCCGTGGAGGATGCCGGCCGGATCCCGGACGGGAGGAGGCTTGCCGCGGAAGGGAGAAAGGCTCTGGACGCGGTGCGGGCCGCATGCCCGTCGCTGACGGACTATGAGCTGGATCCCGGCAGGCTCTATGAGATCCGGCGGCGGGCCGGGGAGGCTCTGGAGAAGCTGGTCCGGGCAGGGGCGCGGATCCGTCCCCCTGCCATAGATACAGAAAAGGTGGAGGCACGCTGACAGGGTGGCTTTGCAGACGGAAGTGCGGACCGGGACGTCCGGCGCGGGGGCAGTGACGGAGGGAGACGGGGGCAGAGGGATCTCGGCGCGGGCCATCCTTCTGGGCCTGGTGCTGGTGGCGGGCACCTGCCTGCTGGTGAGCTATGCCGAGCTGGTCATTCAGGGAATCCAGATCGGGTTCCTGCAGATGCCGCCCGCCATTGTGGGCATCCTCCTCTTCATTGTGGTGCTGCGGCTGGGGCTGCGCAAGCTGGGCGGCTTCTTCGGGCTCAACCCCTCGGAGATCCTGGTCATCTACTGCATGATCCTGGTGGCGGCGATGATCAGCTCGCGCGGGCTGATGGAGAAGGTGCTGCCGCTGTTCGTCACCACCAACTACTACGCCAACAAGGGCAACGAGTGGCACGAGCTCTACGACCCGCACCTGAAGCCGTGGATGGTGGCCTACGATCCCACGAAGCCGGGCATCCAGCCCGTGTCGCGGGGGTACTTCGAGGGGCTGTGGGAAGGCGAGGAGATCCCCTGGCGCCTGTGGGCCACGCCGCTTGCGGCCTGGAGCGCGCTGGTGTTGCTGGTGTTTTTCGCGTTCCTGTGCATGGCCAGCATCCTGCGCCGTCAGTGGGTGGAGAACGAGCGTCTCAGCTTTCCGTTGGTTCAGCTTCCGGTGGAGATGGTGCGCCCGGACGGTCCGCAGCATCTAATGCGCAACCGCCTGCTGTGGGGAGGCGCGGCGCTTCCCGCGGTGGTGTTCACTTTGAACGGCCTGCACAATATGGCTCCCAGCGTGCCGCAGATACCCCTGAGCATCTTTTTGAACACTTATCTGGTCACGCCGCCCTGGGACGCCATCTACTGGTGGGGGATCTTCTTCTCGTTCGCCGCTATCGGGTTCTTCTTTCTGCTGCCCACGGAGGTGCTGTTCTCCCTGTGGTTCTTCGCTCTGTTCGCCCGGTTCCAGGATGTGGTGGCAGGGTCGTTCGGAATGGACATCCGCCGCATGCCGGTCTACGGCACGCATCTGTATGTGGCGTATCAGACGGTGGGGGCGTATTTCGTGCTGGCGGCATATCTGCTGTGGGCGGCGCGCCCGCATCTGAAGCGGGTGGTGGCATCGGCCTTCGGAAGGGAGCGGGTGGACGACTCCCGGGAGATGCTGCCCTATCCGGTGGCGTTCTGGGGGCTGTTCGGAAGCCTGGTGCTGATCGTGCTCTGGACCTGGAAGGCGGGACTCTCGCCGGCGGTGGCGCTGCTGGAGTTCGGCGTCTGCCTGTTCGTGGTGGCTCTGGTGCTGGCCAGAAGCACTGCGGAGGCCGGCGTGCTGATGACGGAGACATCCTTCCGGCCGGTGGACGTGTACCGCATGTTCGCCCCGATGAGCTCGCTCGGCGCGCAGAATCTGGCGCTACTGCCGTTCTTCGACACGGTCTTCCTGCGCGAGCAGCGCGGGCTGCTTCTGACGGGCTTCCTGGACGGTCTCAAGATCAGCGATTCCATCCAGACGCGGCGGCGCAATATGCTGGCGGTCTTTGGCCTGGGGATTCTGGCGGCCATGCTGATCGCCGGGGCGTATCACATATGGCTGCCCTATAACAAAGGGGGTATCAATCTCTATCAGTACGTCTACCAGGGACACGCGTACTGGACGCTCTCGGAGTATGAGGCCCAGATGCGGGATGCCGCGCCCGCCACGCGCGAGGGGCTGTTCTGGTTCATGGTGGGCGCCGCATTCACCGTGTTCCTGTCCTACATGCGCTCCGCGTTCTTCTGGTGGCCGTTCCATCCCCTGGGATACGCGCTTTGCGTCTCATGGACCATGTCGGTGTTCTGGTTCTCCTGCCTGGTCGCCTGGATCATCAAGGTCTTCATCCTGCGATACGGTGGCATGAGGCTGTTCTTGAAAGCAAGGCCGTGGTTCCTGGGGATGGTGCTGGGGGAATTCGGGATGGCGGTCATCTGGGCGATCATCAGCGGGATCACCGGAGCCAGGGCTCCCGAGTTCCCGTGGCCGTGAGCAAGCCTGCCTCCGGCGAAGGTGACTTCAGGCCGGATGAAGAAGTCCAATCATACTACCAATCTTTCCGGCCCGCCTTTGAGTAAGGAGAGTGCCTGATGAAGAGAATGTTCCGCTATCCGGCTGCGGCCTTCTGCCTGTCCATGCTGCTGCTCCCTGCCCTGCCTGCGGCCCTTTTCCAGCCGGCTCAACTTTCGGGGGGTGTCTTCATCCGGGACCGGATGCTCCCCGAGATGCTGACATACACGATGGGCGGATGGCGGCTGCGTGTGGAGATGGGATTTGCTCGCCCGGATGGATCGGATCTTCCGCACGGAGCGGTTGTCCGGTTCTTCGTGCGGAATACGTCCACGCAGCCTCTGGAGGTCACCGGCGTGTGGCTGGAGGGGGTGGATCTGGCGAAGCAGATCGTGCCGAAGCACAAAGAACATGGCGGGACGCCCTCGGCCGGGTATCTGCTGAACTCAGAGGAGGACACTCCGCCGGACGTGCGCGCCAGGCTGGATTCGCTTGGCCGCCCCGTCTGGTATCAGGTGCGCCCGGATCCTGTGCCGCCGGGGGCTGTGGCGGAGGTGAACATCCGGCTTCAGGCGCAGCCTCAGCAGAACCGTTTGCGCGTCCAACTGAGCGGGGAGGGCTGGACAACGGGCGAGCTGGTGGTTCGCACGGCGGACGATCCGGTGCTGCGGCTTGCGGGGGTGAACTTCAGTCCGGACATCCAGCGGCTGTATCTCTATCTGCGGCGGATGGACGGTCAGGAGTTCCGGGTCCGGCAGGTGCGGCTGGACGGACGGACTCTTCCGCTTCCTGCAAGTGTTCCCGGCAGCAGCAAAGGTTTTCTGCCTCTTGCGCTGGATCTTCCGGCTCCGCTTGAGTTTGGATCGTTCCACTTCTTTGAAGTGACGGACTCCACGGGCCAGACCGCCCGGAATGTGGTGCGGGCGCGGGACGATTACTTCGCGCTGGGGATGTGGGGTTACCGCAACTACGGCAACACTGTCGCCGAGCGCGCCCGGGACACCTGCCGCGCCTTCCGGGATCACCTCTTCAACACGCACATGCTGATGGCCGGCGAGCAGAGCGGGTACCTCGTGGGGTCGGACGAGGGCTTTGCGCTGCTTCAGGAGATGGGACTCCGGGTGATGAGCCGCGACCCGACAAGGCAGGACATCCGCAGCCCCTGGACCTATGCCCGTTTCGTGATGGATGAGCCGGACGCGCACGACTACTTTGCCAGCGACCTGCAGCCCGCCGACTTGCGGCTGGGCTCCATGGGCCAGGGAGTCGTCGCGCGTCAGCGCAGCTGGACGCTGCGGGATCACCGCACGCTGTGCCTTCTGAACATTGACAACACGTATGTCCCGTTCAACTACCTGACGTACGGGAGCATCCCGGACATCCTCGCGCTGGATCCGTACTACATCGAGAACCTACGGGGCGTGTATGAGAAGAACCCGGAGCGCATCTCGCAGTTCTTCACCCCGATGTACGTGATGGGGACGGCGGAGTATGCCCGTCTGGCCGCCGAGCCGCGTCCCACCCACGTCATCCTGAATTCCACCTCCTACCGGTTCCCGGATCAGGAGCCGTTCCGCTTCCCAACTCCCGAGGAGAAGAGGGTGGAGTTCTATATGGCGCTGGGCACCGGGACCAAGGGGATCTCCTACTGGTGGTTCACGCCTATCGGAGAATGCTACGGGTGCGGGTCGCGGGAGCCAGAAGCGCAAGCCCTGATGCGGGAGCTGGCACGCCTGAACGCGGAGGCGCGCACCCTGCTGCCTGAACTGGGGGTGGCATGCGCGGCCGCACAGCCCGGTTCTTTGCGGGATCCGTTCGCGAGCATGAGACCGTTCTGGGTGATCGCCCGGACGCTTTTTGCCGGCCCGGATACCGCCATTGTGACGCTGTTCAACCGGAACCATTCCTCCGACCGGCACGGCACCATCTTCCAGCCCGTGGAGAAGGCCACCATGGCCTTCACCCCGCCCTCCTGGCTCGATGTGAAGTCCGCGTTCCGCGTGGACGGCGGTAAGCTCACGCCGCTGGACGTAAAGAGAGAGGGCGATTCGCTGATACTGGAGCTCGGCCGGCTGGATCTCGGAGACATGGTGGTGCTGACATCGGACCCGTCTCTCTACGGCAAGGTCCGGGAACGCTGGGCCGCGCTGGAGCCGATGCTGAAGAGCGTCCTCGCAGAACAACAGAAGTAGGGAGGAAGAGTCTGTGCTTTTCGAAGACCGGCGGCTACTTTTCGTAGACGGCGCCGACATCGAGCGGATGGAAGGGATCACGCTCCGGCTGAACCCGCCGGAGAAATGCGGGCCCTGCCTGGTGGTGGAGCATCCGTGGGAGAAATGCCTCCCGCGCGCCTCGGTGGTCTTCCGGTGGAAGGATCACTGGCGGATGTACTACGCGGTGGTTCTCAGCGAATGGACACGGGCGATGGCGCTGGCCATTAGCGAGGACGGGGTGGACTGGCAGCGCCCGGAACTCGGAGCGGTTGAGTTCTGGGGTTCCACGGCCAACAACCTGGTGGACATTCAGGATCTGCGCCCGGATGAGATGTGCGTCTTCGTGGATCCGAACGGGCCGGACGAGGAGCGCATCAAGTTCGTAGGCGAGTGGCCGTACGTGGGGATGTGGGTGATGACTTCGCCCGACGGCATCCGCTTCAAGCGCGCTCCAGGTGAGATCCTCCGCTTCCATCTGGACAACCACATGTCCGTCTTCTGGGATCCTGAGATCCACCGGTACCGCATCTACTGCCGCGGAAGCGATGCGGACCGGCCCATTCCTCCAGCAAAAGGCAGCCGGATGGTGGTCTATGCGGAGACGGATGACATCTTCAAGCCCATCCCCGTGGACGAGAACCGTCCGGACCGCTGGCCGCCGGGCATGCGGCGTCCGGGGCCTGGCGGGCTGATCATCGAACCGCTGCCTCCCATAAACAAAGAGTTGCCTGCCGTCCTGAAGTGCGACGAACAGGATCCTCCGGAGTGCGACCTGTACCAGTCCGCCACCATCCACTACGCGCCAGGGATCTATCTGTCATTCCCCTCCATCTACTATCACTATCCAGCACCGCCCGAGGGGTTTATCAACGACGGGGTCATAGATGTTCAGTTCTCCGCCAGCCGCGATGGCGTGCGGTGGGACCGCTCCATCCGGGAGCCCTACGTGCGGCTGGACCTGGAAGGGGGCAAGGCATCCCGGCAGATCCATCTGCTGATCGGGGCCGTGCCGGACGGGCACTATCTGTATCAGTACTACTGCGGGTGGGACCGCACACACGGTCAGGACCGCACGCCGGAGAACCCCAGGCCGAAACACCCCATCGAATTCGGGGATCCCATCGTCTTCCGTCTGAGGCAGAGGCTGGACGGTTTCGTCTCGGCTGACAGCCAGTACACGGGCGGGGGGCTCGTGACGCGGCCGTTCGAGGTGACAGGTGAGACCATCGCCGTCAACATAGACACGTCCGCCAGTGGATGCGCAAAGGCCGCTCTACTGGCGGAGGACGGCCGCGAGCTCGAGGGCTACGGTCTGGAAGACAGCGACCTGCTCCACGCCAACGACACCGCCCACGTCCTTTCCTGGCGAAAGTCCCCTGATGTCTCACCTCTGCGAGGCCGGAAAGTGCAGCTGCTGCTTCGCAGCAGGGCGACGAAGCTCTACGCTGTCTACCCCGGAGGACCACCCCGGACCAGTGTTTGCGAGTGAGAAAGGAGATCTGACGCGTTGGACTCAGGCGCATTCTTGAAGATCGCGGCGGCGGCCGCCACAGTGGTTCTGCTTTCGGCTCCGGCGGCTCAAGCGGGCAGAGACATATTCCGCGACGTCTTTCCCGTCCCCAAGGCGTTCGCGCATCTTGGCGGGGAGGATCTGCAGCTTCCGGCGGACCGGACGCTGATCGTCATCGGCGCCTCAGCGACGGAGCCAGAGGAGTACGCCGCGGAGTCTCTGCAGAAATGGGTGCGGTTGCGATACGGCCACGAGTGGCGCATCGTGCGCGATGAAAAACCGTCCGCCGGGGGAGCCGCCGTGATCATCGGTCAGGTCTCCACCTGCCGTCTGGCGGCCGCCGTGGCCCGGGAGTGGACCATTGACCCGGCGCGGGTGCCCGCGTCCCACGATGGCTATCAGATCCGCACGGGCCGCTTCCAGGGACGGCCCGTCGCGCTGGTGCTGGGGAGCAATCCCCGCTCCTGCATCTACGGTCAGGACACGTTGAGCCAGCTTCTGCAGAACGGGAGAAGCGGGCTCGCCCTGCCGCGTGTCGCGGTGCGGGACTGGTCAAGCATCAAGTGGCGCGGACGCCCGCACGCCGTGCTGCCGGGCTACGACCGGCCGGGCACCTTCGATCTGTTCGCGCGGGCCCGTGTCAACTACATTGACCTGCGCGACGGCCCGGGCATCTACGGCACCCCTCCCGGGCACCCGCTGGACAAAGAGAGGATGCGCCGCGTCCTTGGCGAGGCGCACCGGCGGGGAATGGTGGTCTACGGGGTGGTGGACTGCGCCGTCCCAGAGCCCAGGCGTGAGGCGGTCTTGAGGACTTTTGAGGAGTTCATTGAGCTTGGGGTGGACGGGCTCTGGATCTCCATAGACGATCCGGGAGGTGACGACCGGATCGGCACCCCAATGGATCTGGTGCGGCGCATCGTGGAGCTGGGCAAGCGTCACGGCATCACGGGCGAAATGATCGCCATGACTCCGGGCAAGGAGTCCTACAAGAATATTGACACTCAGACAAACCGGAACGTGATGCAGATTCCGGGAATGAACGAGGCGCTGCTGTTCTTCACGGTGTTGCCATCAAAGGAGTCGCTGGAGGCGGCCCGGCGCGTGGGACTGAAAAGCCTTCCCTGCTGGTGGCACAACTGGCCTCGTCCGAGGGGCGGTTTTCTCCATCAGGGCAGCGCCCCGGGACGCGCGGACGGAGGAAAACCCTACATCGAGCTAATGGCCCTTTATGAGGGATGGCACACTCCGCGCTGGGAGGAGCTACGCAATGCCGGGCAGTATATCGCCGCAGTCCAGCCATGGGGAGGCTCCGTCTGGCCCGACGACTGGGTGGCCGGGGTGATTGACCTGTGGGCCTGGGCGCCAGATCTGCACGATTGGGACAAGCATCGCAGGCGCATCTACAGCCTGGTGTTCGGCCCCGGGCAGGTGGAGGCGGCCAGACGCTTCGATGATGCCCTGGCCAGCCTGAAGTCGCTGTTTGTCGTGTCTCCGGAGCTGCCCGGGGACCGCAAGAACCAGCCCGATCCCGCGTGGCCGCCGCGCCTGAGCGACCCGGCCGATGCCGGAAAGGCGCTGAAGCTGATCTCCGAGATGGAAGAGTTGCTTCCCGGGCTGCAGGAGGGAGCACGGCGGGAGAGTCTGTTCGATCACTATGCCGGCGCAGGGGCGCTGGAGGAGTACTTCCTGGAGCCGCAGCGCAAGACCGTGGAGGTAGCGCGGACGATCACCGGTCTGACCTTCCCCGAATACTGGTGGGAGACTCACCGGCAGAGGGTGATGCTCGCCGCAACGCTCGGTCAGGGGGAGCGGGCCGCCATCTGGGCGGAGGAGGGCAGGCAGCGAGCCCTGAAAGAGGCTCGCGCCGTGCGAGACGCTCTCCCGGTTTTGCAGAACATGGAGGGCTACGTCCGGGAGTGGCGTGAGCGTTTCAAGGAGCCCGCCACGGCGCGCTTCGCAGACCGCGAGCCGGATATGAAAGGCGACCTGTCGGATCCGCTGTGGCAGTCGGCTGAGCCCGTCAGCGGTTTTGGTCTCTCCACAGACGCAGGTGAGGCGGAGGATCAGACCGAAGTCCGTATGCTCTACACCGCGGAAGCGTTCTATGTGGGTGTGCTCTGCCACGAATCGGCTGTGGACAGGATGCGAGTGACGCGCACGCAGGAAGGCTCCGACGTCTGGGAGGACGACTCCGTGGAGCTGTTCATCAACACGGACTGCCTGGGCCGGCCTTACTGGCAGTTCGTGGCGAATGCCGGCGGCGTCCGCTCGTTCAGCTACCAGCGGCCGGCCACCGCGGAGGATCGCGCGCCGAATCCGGAATGGCAGGTCCGCACGGCGCGGGGGACCGATCGCTGGACGGCCGAGATCCGTGTTCCATATTCCACCCTGGGCATCAATGGCTCTCCGAAGGGTCAGATCTGGATGGTGAATGTGGTGAGGAATGACTTCGCCTCTCTTCAGACAGATGTGGTGGGCGAGCACTGGATGCAGACCAGCGCCTGGGGCTTCAGACCGCGCGGCAGCAACCATGACCCGCGCAAATTCAACCCGGTGGTGTTCGAGTAGGACGGAAACAGGGCGGCTTGAGCGGCGTGCCGGACAATCTGGAAGCCCGGATCCTGGACGCGGCGGTCGAGTTCTTTGAGCGCCCGTTCCTGAAGCCGCTTCAGATCAGCTCAGGCTCCATAACGCGGATCACCGAGGCGCGTGTCCGGGTGAGAGTGCTCTGCAACGGACGGGAGGGGACGGGCCGGGGCAATGTCTACCTGAGCGACCTGTGGGCGTGGCCGGACCCGTCGCTTTCCCACGAGGAACGCGACGCGCGGCTGAGGCGTGAGTGCCAGACGATCGCCACCTCACTGGACTCCCTGACGGCGGGAGAGCCGACGCATCCGCTGGAGCTGGGGCTTCGTCTCCATCACGCAGTCTGCCACGGAGAGGAGACGATGCCTGTCCTGGCTCGTGCGATGTGCGCCAGCCCCTTCGACGCCGCCATCCACGACGGATGCGGGCAGGCTGTTGGGATCAGCGCATTCCGCTTCTACGACCACGACGTGCCGCTGCCGATCGCGGACGCGGCGCTGGGCGGCGGGGCCTGCCGGGCGATCCGGGATCTGCTGCGTCCGCCCGTGCAAGAACTTCCGGCGTGGGTCATCGTCAGCCGCGGGGACGATCTGGAGAAGGACGTACTGCCGTGGGTGCGCGAAAGGGGTTACCGCTGCTTCAAGGTGAAGGTTCTGGGGCGCGCCAACACCGACGATGCCGCCCGCACGTCTGAGGTATACCGGGCGGCGCGCCGGTTCGGCGTATCCAGGCCCCGGCTGAGCGTGGACTCCAATGAGGCCAACCCGGATGCCGCTAGTGTGCTGGAGTATCTGGAGATGCTGCGCTCAATGGATCCGGAGGCCTACGGCGCCCTGGAATATCTGGAGCAGCCGACCCCGCGCGACATCCGGGCGCATCCGGTGGACTGGACCGCCGTGGCACGCCTGAAGCCGGTGATGCTGGATGAAGGGCTGACGTCACTGGACCTTCTGCCGCTTGCGCGGGAACAGGGCTGGTCCGGACTTGCGCTGAAGACGTGCAAGGGGCACAGCTTCGCGCTGGTGGCGGCGGCCTGGGCCCGCCGCCACGATATGTTGCTTTCGCTTCAGGATCTGACGAACCCCGGGTATTCTGCCATCCATGCCGCGTTGCTGGCCGCGCACGTGGAGTTCATCAACGGGGTGGAATTGAACTCGCCCCAGTATACGCCGGACGCGAACGCGGAATGGCTTCCCCGCCTTTCAGGCCTCTTCCAGCCGCGGGAGGGCATTCATCGTCTGGGAGACTGCTGGCCCGCAGGCCTGGGCGGGTCTGTGTGAGCACCCTGCTCAGTCAGTCTGAAAACCGGAAGGAGAACAGGTCCGCGTCCTTCATCACGAAGCGAAGGCGGACCGGCTGCCCGCTGAGTGAAGCGACGGATCCACCCTTCCAGGAGACCGTCCGCTCGATCTCGTCACCGTAGATCTCGGTGCAGTCCTCCAGTGAGAACCCTTTGACCGGCCGCCCCTCCAAGTCCTGGATCTCCACCCGGATGCCGCCGACGGCGGACGTGGAGTAGTTGATGACCAGCCGGCTTCCCCGGAATGTCAGGGGTCTGGTGACCAGCTCGCCGCCTGCGTAGGGCGCGTTGACCGACGCTAATCCGTCCGTGCGCAATGTGCCGCGCCGGATGCGGGGCGTGCCGCCGTAATGCTCCAGCCAGTAGATGGAGACCTCCTCCGGCGTGAGCTGAAGCAGTCCCGCCGCGGGGGTCTGGTTTCCGTGCGCGTTCCCCCAGTTGAGTGGATCGAGGCCCGGCCGTATGAACGCCTCCATAAAGGTGCGCCGGAAATGCACGCCGTCCCGGCTGGAGATCAGCACCGCATCCGAGAGGCCGTCCGTCTCACGCGGCGGGTCTCCGATCGTCGTTCGCTCGGGGACGAAGCGCATGGGGAAGCCCAGATACAGGGAGGGGTTGCGGTGATACGGCCCGATTGCGTTCGTGTAGAAGTGTTCCGGAGCGGAATCGCCGAAGTCCAGCCACTCCGGGGCCGTCCAGGTCCGAAAATCATCGGAGTATGCCACGCGCACGCTCCGGACTCTGATGCCGCCGGGGTACTCCCGGCCATCGCGGAGGTAACAGGCGTATTTTTTCTTTGCGGAGTCCCAGAACGCCAGGTTCTGCGAGTCGAACCGCCCCTCGGTGATGATCAGCCGGGCGCGCTCTGGCGACCATCGCAGCCCGTCCGGGGATACAAGCGCTCCCAGTGCGTGCACATCTTCTCCGGAAGGCAGCACCCGTTTGGCCAGGGCGATGGCCTTGTAGCGCTCTCCAGGCTTTGCGGCAGGGTTGGTGTCCAGGAAAGGTGTGAAGTTGTGGCATTCGCCATACGACTTGCGCCCCTGTGCGCGGAACACGATGTTGTTCGCTCGTGAGCCCTCGAACTCGTAAAGACCCAGCTCCGGACGTTTCCAGTGGATGCCATCGTCACTGAACGCCACACAGGTGACTTCCTGCGTCTTCTCTCCGCCGCCACGGTAGTAAAGGCGATACCGTCCCTCGTGGTCCTTCAGCACCGTGGCGTAGGCGCTTTCAGGCCCTTCCCACGGCGCGTCCAGCACCAGGCAGACCTCGCGCGGGACCGGCTGGTGGAGGCGCAGCGAGACACCGCGCATTGATTCCACGAGCGCATCATCCACAAAGAGTTGCAGCCCGGAGCCGATGTCCAGGGGTTCACCTGCGGGGCCGCTCTGCACCGCGCATCCCGCTGCCCAGACCATCGCAAGCAGCCATCCCGTCGCCTTGCCCAGCTTTACCACGCCGTTACTCCTTAGCGCTGCAGATGCACCGCCTGCCCGGTCCTGGAAGACTCCCGGGCGGCCAGCATCACTTCCACGGCCTTGCGGCCCTCGCTCACCGGCACGGAGACATCCCCTTTTCCCGCGCACGCTTTCAGGAACTCCGAGTCCTCCGCGCGGAACATGTCGTCCCGGTCGGTGGCCATCTCTTCGGTCTGCCACTCGCCTGCGGACGCCTCATAGAGCGAAGCTGCGCACCGGTCCCAGCGTCCGAACTCCAGCCTGGCGGTGCCCTCTGTCCCGTAGAGCTCCACCTCGATGTGCCTGGCCCTCTGGAAGAAGTCCATATGAACGCTGGCGGCGCGGCTGCCGTCGAACTCGACGATCATCTCCACCAGGTCCGGCGACTCCATCTCGGCCTCGCCCACCTTACGGTCCAGCCCCAGCACCTGCACGGGATCGGTCCCGGCATACCACACCGCGAGGTCCACGGCGTGCATCAGCTCGTAGGCCCCGCTGTATTTCGAGACGTACCGGGTGCGGTAGTCCGGCATCGCGTCCGGAATGTATTCGCCGAACATGCTGCGGACGAACAAAAGCCTGCCAAGACGTCCCTCATCCAGCCAGCCCTTCAGCCTGCGGCAACCGGCGTGGAAGCGGTAGCACTGGCCCACCATCACCTTCCGCCCGGTCCGGCGCGCCTGGTCCTCCAGATCGTCCAGACCCTCCGTGGAGACCGAAAGGGGCTTCTCCGTGAACACGTGGCAACCTGCCTCAAGGGCGGCCATCGCCTGAGGAACGTGATCCGCGGTGGGGGAGCACAGGAAAACCGTATCCGGCCGGCCAGCCAGCCCCTCTTCCAGCGTGCTGTAGGCTTCCGTGACGGCCATCTCATCGGCGGCGGCCCGCCGGCGCTCTTCCAGCGGCTCCACCAGCCGGATGTCCTTTACCCCCAGCTCACGCAGCACCCGCGTATGCCGGCGTCCGATGGAGCCGAACCCCACCACCAGCGCGCTCTGCTCCCTCCAGTCTCCGCTCACGGTGCGCTCCTTTCTACCAGCAGGTGAACCCGCCGTCCACCACCAGGTTTATGCCGGTGCAGTAGCTGGACGCCTCTGACGCCAGGAACACCACCGGCCCCTTCATCTCCTTGCCGTCCTGTCCCATCCGCCCCATGGGGGTGGCCTCGCTGTAGGCTTTCACGAACGGCTCCGGTTGATGCCGCCAGAATCCGCCGGGCGAGATGCAGTTCACCCGGATGTTGTAACGCGCCAGGGATGCGGCCATATCGCGCGTCAGGTTGATGACGCCGCCCTTCGCGGCCGCATAGTCCACCGTGCTGCCGCCCATGTCCGTCCCGGCGTAGACGCGGCGGTCCCGTCCGATCATCCCGGAGATGGATGCGATGTTGATGATATTTCCGCTGCGCGCCGGGATCATTGCTCTGGCCACCACGTGCTTACTGACCAGGAAAGTGCCGGTCAGGTTCACCTGGATGGTGTTCATCCACTCTTCCAGCGGGCGCTTCTCCAGTGGAGCATTATCCGGCGTGCTGCTGACATTCCCGGCGTTGTTCACCAGGATGTCCAGTTTGCCAAACTCCCTGAGCACACGGTCCACCACGGAAACGGCCTGATCCTCGCTGGTCACATCCAGCTCCAGCGCCAGGATCCTGCGCCCGGTCGCTTCCGCGATCTTGCCCGCGGACTGCCGGGCGCTTTCCAGATTGCGCGACGTGATGGCGACATCCGCGCCCGCCTCCGCCAGCGCGAGGGCCATATCGAAGCCCAAGTTCCGGGCTCCGCCGGTCACCAGGGCCGTCTTGCCCGAGAGGTCAAAAAGCTCCTGAACGGTCGGAAAGGCCATAGGTGTCAGCTCCTTATCTGTGACAGCTGTGCTGAGGAGATCATCACCGGACGCTGTCCCGGAGTACCCGCCGGGAGGCTTCCGGGCGTCATCTGGTCACCAGAAAGGCGGCTGCCGTGTCCAGCTCGCCCAGCAGGATTTCCAGCGTGTCGCCATCTCTTGTGAAATGCGCGGGAGACTTCCTGCCACCCTCCACCCGGACCACCCGGCAGTGGCCGAACCCGGGCGGAAGCTGCACTCTCACGCGCTCGTCTCGCACGGGGCGGTGGAAGGCGTGCAGGGTGCGGGTCTCGTAACCGATGTAGTGCTCTGTGTTGACCACACTGACGATCACCGTATCGCGTCCGCTCATCAACGTGCGCACCCACAGAGGCCCCTGCTTCTGCGGAGGCCCTGCCGGGCACGCCATGGCCAGCGCCGGCGCAAGCTCCGCGATGTCCCTGTTGATGCGGCCCACTTCTTCCCAGAGTTCCGGGTAGTCTGAAATGCCGGTAAACTGCCCCTCCCCGGTCTCTTGAGTCAGGTCAATGAAGTAGGAGATCCCTTTTACGCCTGAGCCGATCGCATAGAATGCCATCGCCCGCTCCTCGCGCGCTGTGGGCGGGCGGCGTCCGAAGTTGCGGGGCGCGCCGGAGTCCAGGCTGCATGCCCACAGCACCGCCACCAGCGGCCGGGGCGTGGAGGCGTCGCGCGCGCACTCCAACGCCCGCCACACGTAGTCCGTCTGGCGTCCTCCCAGCGGGACATAGGGGTCCGTGCAGAAAACGTCCGGGATCTGCCCGTAAACGTACCAGTTCAGCGGTTTGTAGGTGTTGTTCACCAGCAAAAGATTCGGGGTGGCGCGGTCCTGCTGGCGCTGGCGGCGCTGGAGCGGCAGCACGCTGAACATCGCGTGCGTTCCGAGCCGGTCCATCCACGGCAGCTCTTCGCCCAGCTTCACATCGTGGGCGTCCGGCTCGTCGTGGTTCTGGTAGAAGAGCAGCCCTCGCCCGTGTGTCGAGTGGCGAACAGGGTGTCCGATGCCTCCGTGCGGCACGTAGCTCATCTGCGCGTTGTCCAGCACGTCCAGAGGTCCATTGAAGTAGCTGTTGAACCCTTTCGCCTTCGCCGCGGCCACCCTCTCCGGCGTGACTGTCCCGTAGAGTCCGATGGTGAAGAATCCGTCCCACGCCCTCACCGCTTGCGCCAGCTTCCGGCCGTCTCCCAGCGTCACCGTGAACAGATGGAACGTCCCGTAGCGAAGCGGCTGCGCCAGTCTCGCCTCGGCCAGAAGCAGTCCGCTTCCCCGCGGGCCTTTCTGCCAGATCACCCTTGCCGGCGGCAGCCCGTCTACCCGCAGCGTGCCGGGCGGAAGGGACTTACCGTCTAGTGAGCGGACATACACATAGACGGCGTCCATCTTGCGGGAGAAGGTGATCGCCTCGATCCTGGCTGTTGGCGGACTCAGAGGGACCTCCTGCTCCAGTGTCTCCCCTTCTCCCGCCCGGAACCGGAGACGAACATTGCTTTCAGGGGCGCGGCGGAAGCGTACTGTGCATTCCACCCAGGCTCCGGCGGGGACGCTCTGCCGGTCGAACCCGGCCAGCTCGTCCGCGATCTCGCCCACCGGGAACTGCGGGCACTCCAGCCGGTACCAGAGCACGGACCCCGCCTTGCGGGGGGTGGTGGCGCATTCCTCCAGAGGTTGGCCATTGATGTGGGTCAGAACGAGGGTCTGCTCCCGCGGAGAGGTATTCCTCAGCAGCAGGTGCACGCTTCCGGCGGCGCGGAAATGCTCCGGGTAGAACTGCTCCGGTTCGCTCCAGCCCTCGCTCCAGAAGGTTCCCTCCCAGACCTGCTCACGCACAAAGGGGTTTGCGTCCGGCCTCCACCATTTCGCGATGACGGACCATCCGCCGGACGCCGCGCGGCACTGCTGACCGGCAAGTGTCAGGAGGATCACTGCGGCGAAGAGGGTCTTCAACGGCCGCCCTCCATCTCCAGCAGAGCAGGATCCACACGGTTGACCTGTATGAAGCGCCAGACGGCGTTGTAGAAGTGGAAGTATTCTCCTCCATCCTCCAGCAGGAACCCGTAAGTCAGGTCGCGCCAGTGCGCTTCCGGCTGAAATTCCTCGATGCTGCAGAGCAACCGTGGCTCGCCGAACTCCAGCGGCTGGCCGTCCGCCCGTCCGGTCTCCCGGCCGATGGAAACATAGACCGGCTGGCGGTTCCTGGTGTGATCGAACGGATCCGCCCCGCCGAACGCCGTCCCGTCGTTGTTGCAGAACAGCAGGGCATAAGTCCCGTTGGAGAGCCTGCGGAAGGGACAGGGTGCATTGGGGTGGAGCATCCGTTCCCCGCCATCTCCGTAGAGCAGGGGGCGGGCTGGCTCCCACGTGCGGCCAGAGTCGCTTGAGACCGTGTAATACAGGCAGCCGTTTCCGGTGCGGCAAACGCAGAACAGCCTGCCGTCCGATAGCTGCGCTACCTGCGGTTCCTGCCCCAGCGACCTCCCGGGCTCGCGTTCGTACGGCACGAAGACGCCGTGAGGGGGAGGTGGGTAGAACTCCATCTTGAGATCCGCAGGATCCCGCACAGTGAAGATATTCCGCGTGATGCCGAACACCAGCTCCGAGTGGATCTCTCCCAGGGGCAGAGGATCGGTGGAGATGTTCATCGGCAGGAGCCACTCGCCGCTTTCCAGCGTCAGCCCGGGAGCCATGAGGTGCCAGCCGTCGCTGTCAGGCGACAGTTCGTAAGGCGGAGCCACAAGCTCATAGAGCGTCCCCGGTCCGCCGGGCCCCTCCCAGGTGCGTCCATCGTCGTGGCTGACGGAGTAGCGCAACTGTCCGAACCGTGTGCTCTCCCGCGTGTGCTGGACGTGGAACTGATAGATCCGGCTCACACCGTCCACATCCACCGGAAGCAGTTGCCCCATTTCAATGGTCCGGCCGGGCTCCAGCGAACCCGGAGGGACGACGTATACGCGGGGACCCCACGTCTGTCCCCGGTCCTGGCTGCGGCGTGTGTAGACGACTCCGCCCTTCGGGGTGTTGACGGTCACACTGATGAGCCAGGCCCCCGTCTGCGTGACGCACACGGAGTTGATATACTGCCCCCACTCCTGGCTGACATCTATGGAATCTATGACCGCCATCGGGCTGAGGGCGGATGTGCTGTAGCCTGTGGACATACGGGGGATCCTCCTGTGCGTTCAGTCCTTCTGCGGCCAGACCGGTGAGTAATTGCTCAATTTGAAGGCGTAGAGCTTCGCGTTGCGCAGATAGAAGCGCAGCCGGATGTCCTGCGCGAAGCGCAGGAAGTTGCCACGGTCGAAGAAGTTGCCCGGTGTGGTGGGGAAGTTCACCACCACGCGGGTGTGGTCGCCCCGGATGGGTTCGCAATCCGCTTTCGTAACCCGGTCCAGAGGCCGTCCGTCCACGTCCGTCACCTCCACCAGCACCTCTCCGTCGCTTGCGTCCGCGTTCAGAATGATCCAGCAGGCGGAGTTCGGCCTCGGGGGACGGAAGGGGATGGTGTTGACAATGCCCTCCTCTTCTCCGGCTTCCAGGCAGACGAAGCCGTCTCTGCGGAGTGTGCCGGTTCCCAGCGCGCCGTATCCCGCCTGATAGTGCGGAGCGTTCTTTCCGCCGTACCAGAACCGCATCCGGCTGCCCTCCGGGTGCGGCGGATTGTGTGTCAGCGCAACATGCTTGCAGTCCCAGCTTCCTTCTTCGCCCCGCTCCAGAATAGGCCGGCGATCGCCGACGCGCTGCCACGTGCGCAGATCCCGGCTGAGAGCCAGCTGCGTGTCCAGCGTCATCTCGTGACCGTAGAACATCAGGAGCTGCCCCAGATACGCGTGCCCGTAGGGGATGATGTACATCAGGTAGAGCTGCGCGTCCTCCGGGTCTTTCTCGTCCACTTCAAGGATGGTCTCCGTGGCGGTCCAGTGGATCAGATCCCGGCTGCGGGTCATAGCGATGTGCCTTTTCCAGGGGCGTCCCCACCGGCGGCAGAGATTCATATGCTGATGGGAACGGGTGGTCAGGATGTAGCAGCGCTGGACCGGATCCCAGGCGAACCCGTGGCAGTCTCCCTCCAGCATCAGAGGCGGCGGATAGTACATCCTCCAGTGCACTCCGTCCGGACTGTAACAGAAGGTGATGCCGGTCGGGAACAGGGGATCATCGTAATGGGTGAAAAGAGAAGCCACGAACCGGTCCTCTGAGTCCGGTGCGCTGTAGGGCAGCACGTTCCACACCTGCTCGCCCAGGTTGCTGGTTCCTTCCGCCGCATCCTCCCGGAAGCGCACCAGGTTATTCTCCAGCGACCCGTCGTGGAGCACGGCTCTCACTACCGGCTTCTCCCAGTGGATGCCGTCGCTGCTCTCGGCGTAGCAGCAGGAGTAGTTCTGGCTGCCGTAAGGAGGGGACGAGACGCGGTTCTGGAACCTGTCGTACGCGTTGTACCAGCAGCGGAACAGCCGATGCTCCGGGTCGTAAAGGACCGTCCCGTAATATGGATCCTGCAGGGAAGTGACCCGCCCGTCCGGCCCCACGCCTTCCCAGGCCTTCTCCGGGAACAGCACCGGCTTCGGTGACTTCTCGATGGGGCAGATCTTCCGGGTGACGCGCTTGCAAGAGGCCACAAGATCCTCATCGGCCAGCAGATACAGGTCTGGTTCGGCCCAGACGTGGGTCAGGTTCGGCATTTCGGCTCCATCCCGCGATGCGCGTGCGCGATCTCGCGCCCGCGCGGAGTGGTAGTATTATAGGACGTATGCGCACGCCCTGCAAGGCGAGCGTTCTCACGCTCCCGGCTTGTCCGTTCTTCTGTTGGCCGGCAAGATGCCCGGCCCCTTCCAACATCGTCCGCCGCGTGACGCAGGAAGGCCGCATCGGACGGGCGAAGCGGCCTGTGCAGCATTCGGTCGGTGAGGAGGATACGGCACTGCAACGGCGCATCGAATGGCAGAAGATCAAGATAGACAGCGAAGCGTTCGAGTCAGCCTGCGTCTTCGATGTGGACG
>JBBFLP010000020.1:12381-21311 GCA_037478975.1 Armatimonadota bacterium | reverse complement strand
TTGGACGTTACCTGAGAACGCGGTCCAGTTGATCCTCAGGAGTCTCGCTTTCGAAGACGGTCTTGCCTCTGTAGACGACGCGCTTGATGTTTGCGCCGGAGAGCCGGAGCGGAACGCCGTCCCGGGTTCGCAGGACCGCCGCCTCGCCGTCCACGGTGATGTCCCCGGCCTGGACCTCTTTCCGCCCGGCGCGGCTGACGATCACATAGTCCGTCGCCGGACCAGCCGACACAGCAAGGGCTGTCACTTCCGGCGTAGACACCAGCGGCCGTACCTCCACCTTCGGAGCAGTCCGGCCTCTGAAGGGATACAACACCAGCTCGAACAAGGCCGGCAGGCTGCCGGACCGGGAGTAGCGCCAGCCCGTAGACTCCACCTCCCCCGTGCCTGTTGCGACGGCTCCTCCGCCCCGGGCGATGAAGAACTTCTTCGGCTGCGAGACAAGGCCGCTGGATGAAGCCGGAATCATCATCAGATTGCCGCCCTCTGCGTATGTGGTGCGCACCGACTTTGTCACCGGGTCTCCCTCTAGCCCGGCGTCCTCATTGAAGTGCCAGTTCTGGTCGCAGGTATGGCTGCCCGGGCCGGTGAGCGTATCGTTCACCACCCAGTAATCCGGCTTGACAAAGACAATGCTCCTGCGGTGCTCCACACCCTCGTAGCCCCTGTAAGAGGACAGCAGGAAGTCCATTCCGTCGCTCGATACCCAGCGATCAATGCTGCCCCACCGGGGCGGCTGGTTCTGACCGTCCACGCAGACCGTGTTGTGATACGCGGTCTGGACATACCGCGCGCCATCCTCACGCTCGTAGCTTTTGATTCCGGGATCAATCAGCAGAGGCCGCCCGTACGCGTAGAGGGTGAAGCTCAGGTAGTCGCGATGGCCGTGGCTGGCGTGGCTGGCCTTGAACACCAGATGGCGGGCATCCTCGTATGCCTCCCCTAGCGCATCGTAGGGGCTTCGCATGACGGCCCAGGCGCCGTCCGGGAAATACGCTGATGCGCGCTCCGGACGCCTGCCCTCCCTGCCCTTACTGAGAATGTAGCGGATATCCTCACGTTTGAAATACTCCATACTCTCCGGCAGGATGTAAGGATGTGTCCCGCGGCAGTCCCCGATGGCGGGCATGATGCCGTTCGGCTGCGTGATGGCTCCCAGGAAGTCCTGCACCCTGTCCATCCTGCGCAAAACCTCGGCCTCCACCGCGATGCCTGCCGCGTCCAGCGCCTTCAGCGTGGAAAGCATCCCGGCGTAGGCCATACAGATATAGCCCGGTGCGTCCTCCATCTCTTTGCCGTCCGGGTGAACATCGCGCAAGACATTCTTCTCAAACCCGTTTTTCCCGAACTGCAACCACGCCTTCTGATCCTTGAACTCCGGGATATCCAGAGCAAGATCCATAACGTGCGATGTGATGGTGGACAGCCAGTTGCCTCCGCTGATAGTGTCGTGGCTGAGGTAGTTGCCGTGTTGCCAGAGGGCATACAGATAGTTAGCCCACACCTCATCCTCAAGCCCTGTGGCGGCGGTGATCAGCGGAAAGCCCTCGCGCAGCCACCCCAGCCTCATCGCTGAATCCAGCGTCCGCCAGGTCGGAGCATCGGCGTAGATGGTCTCGGGCGGGCAGGGATTAGCGGAGAGCCAGTCGTAGAAGACGGCCCGGAAATGATCACGCCAGCGGGGCTGCCCCGTGTTGTAAAACGCCATCAGCGGATATGCTAGCATCCGCCCCCTGTTCAGGAAATTCTTGTACTCGTACCAGTCGCGGGTTTCCTGATAGCTCCAGTCTATGGGGATCTTCTCCCCCCGGGGACCATTGGCGTACTCCTCCGCTGCGCTCAGGTCCGCATTCGGGTCGGGAGCCTTGGCGGGTTTCAGCCGTTTTGCGAAGTAGGCCCGAAGCTCCCTGGCCGCCGTGCTCCAGTCCTGTGCCTGGACCGCCGCGTCATAGTTCTCCAGACCGGGCAATCCTGGTTGGATGCGCTCCGAAAGAAGCCGCATCACCTCCGGCAGGCGTGGCACGGTATGGCCTTTGTAGATGCGCACGGAGTGAACCTGCGCACCTTCGCTGCCGGCGCCCAGGTCGAACCTGACCCACCGCGCCCGGCATTCGGGCAGGCGGATGACCTGGAAATGCCCAACTTTCTGGCGCTCGTAGACCTTCTGGAACGGTCCCTCCGGCCCTGTATTGGAGATGCTGATGACGAGCTGTTTTGCGTTGCGGGGTTCGTTGTAGCCGACGGAGCCAAACTCCACGCGGTCGAAGACGCGCTCCTGCCCCAGATCCACCAGGAAGACCTGTTCCTGCTCCACCTGAGCGAAATGAAACGCGCCCTTGCTGATGAGTCCGTCGCTGAGCAGAGCATTCGGATCTGACCCCTTGTCGAGCTGCGCGCCCGTGGAGACTGAGGCTCCCAGTTTTGCGGAGAGATAGTTCGTGGGCCAGGCTCCAGCGCAGACCGCCGCGCAGAGCAGCCCCATCGTGAAGACGGAGACAAGGTCGAGTTGACGCATCATTTTCCGGCAACCATCCCCCAGACGCCCACTTTCCCTGCAATGAGACTGTTATCTACGATACCCAAGCACTCCTGCGGGCATGCGATTTACACCAACGGTGCTGGAACTGTGAAAGGGCAGCAACTTCGGTGGTCGACTGGCGCACCGCAGGCGCGCGTATGAAGACCAGTCTGGCGGAGGCTGTGGTTCGACTGGTCCGGCTGCGCCGGACGGCTCAACCAACGTAGGGGATGTGCTGGAAACTGCTGGAGGAAGAGTTCCAAGAATGAGTTCCCGGAACGATGAAGACCACCGGGCGGCGGAAGAGATCTGGGAAAGCTCAAGCAGCGCACAGCACAGGGCGCTTCGGAAGGGCACCCGGAGAGATGCGGGGGACTTGCGAGAGGACAGTTGCCTTCAAGAGTCCGAAGGGGCCAGCTGCTTCGACATCCGCCAGAACACGCGGCTGACCACCGCGCCTGAGACCCGTGAATAGAACGGAAGCGGGCCGACCGCGTTGATGACCGCCACCCGGTAACCCATAGACTTCATATCCTGCAGACAACGAAGATACACCAGGGTGCCAATGCCGCCTCCGCGCAACGCGGTGGACGTCGCCATCGGGCCGAACCAGCCCGGCCTCACGGCGTCGAAAGCCGCAAATGCGACAACCGCCCCCTCACGCTCCGCGATGAACACCCGCGGAGGCTCCAGGGAGGCGGCGCGCAGGATCTGATACCGCCATCCGGCCGATGTGCCCTCCCGGTCAAAACACGCCTCCAGCGCTCCCAGGTCCTCCGGACCCAGCCTGCGGCAGACGATTCCCTGACTGCCAAGCTTGTCCTCCAGTTCTGGCGCCTGCCAGTCCGAGGTGGACAGGTCCACGTCCATGTTGAAGGTCTCGCCCGTGCGCTGATAGCCCCGGCGCATCAGGAAAGCAACCGCCGGAGTATAGCGGGGATCTATCCCGGCCGTCAGGTAGTTCGGGCGGGTAAATCCTACATCCAGAGAAAGCGCCCCCCGGGCCAGACATCCCGCTTCCACATGACGCAACAGCTGGTCTGCAAGCCCCCTCCCCCGCCGGTCCGGAGCCACCCCGAACATCTTGACGCCGGCCCGCACCCGGCCGTCCTCCTGCCGGCAGACCGCCATCATCCAGGCCACCGGCCGTTTGTCTTCCACAAGAACAGGCGCCAGCGCGGGATCGAAATCCGGATCCTCCAGCGTCTTGTGGCGGAAAGTCTCCCGATCGAGCGGGTCATAGACGCAGGTCTCGTTGTGAACCTGGCGGACACTCTCCAGCAGATCCGCGCTCAGCGGGCGGCAGACAGGTTCCGTCACTTCCTCCGCCTCCAGTTCAAGGCATCCTGCACCACTCTCTCAGCTGTCTCCTGGCTGTCCACCCACAGGAGGATGTCCAAACCCTCCGGACCCAGTTCCTCGACCAGAGCGCGCGCCTCCTCCGGCGTCCCTCCACGCACCATGACGGATTTTCCCGCCTGCCGGATGCGGCGGTACATCGGGATATAGCCCGCCCAGCACGCTGAGGGCTGACCGGCTCCGGGAGTCCACTGGATGGCGTGGAGAGTGGGAATCTCCAGGAGCAGGTCCAGGTGTTGAAGGCAGCAGGGACCGTCCAGATGATAGACGGCATAGTCCAGCCGGGCGCACTGCTCCTCCAGATACGGCGCGACGAACTCCGCGAACATGGCCGGTGAGATCATTGCGCTGAAGTCGCACTGCACCTTGGCCATCGGTCCGGGCGCATATGTGTTGAACGCCGAGAAACAGCAGCCTCCGTGCTCATCCCGGATGATATTGTAAAGCGGGTCGTGGAAGTCGAAGTAGATGTCCGTGAGGGCGTCCTGAAACCGGTGAACGTGGTCCTGGGCGTCCATCAGGGCGAAGAGCAGGGCGTCATTTCCCAGCAGACTGGAGAGCGTATCCAGTCCCTCGATGAGGTCCGGAAAGCTGACGAGCGCCCTCCCCTTCAAACGCTCCATCCCCTGGCGGGCGAACTCCCTGCTGAACTGCCAGTAACGGTTCTCCGGGTCCGGTTCGGGAATCTCGGCCGTGCAGATATCACCAATGCACGGGTGATACCAGACCGTGCTGTCGCCAAGCTCGGGACGAGCGCCCAGATAAAGTGACATGGTGCCCGGCCCGATGTGCGTGTCCAGATAGGGAAAGGCATCCCCGCCAAAGTAGGTGCGGGACATCTCCCATTCAAAACGGCGGATGCGCCAGTCCGCGTCCAGCCACCGCTGCTCCAGTGACGCAGGCTCGGGCGCCGGATCCGGCGGGGGATCAGCCGCAGGGGCGAGGACCTGCAACAGGACGCGGTCCACGGCCTGCTGCTCCCACCAGGCGGCGAACCGCTCGCGCGACTTCTCCCATTCGGGGCTTGAAATCAGGGGCATTGGAGGCGCCTTTTTCCTCTTTCAGTCTTCAAAATAGACACGGACACTCTGACGCTGCCGGCTTGCTCCCGGCAGCCGGATCGTTCCCTTTCGGGCGTCGAAATCTTCCCAGTGTTCCCCATCCACCGTGACCCGCCGTACAGGCGCACCCTCTGGATGGTGCACGCACAGGACAACGGCCTGCGGAGTCTGACGTGAGGGCGGCGTTATCTCGGCCTGAATATACCCCTGCCCCGGGCGGGACTCAATGCGGAATCCGGCCGGTCCGAACGCGGTGGGGGCTCTGTCCAGCACAATGCGGCAACCATCACGGAACCACTCCGAGGGAGCAAGAGGCGCAAGCCAGAGCTCGTCACCGTATTCATTCACCAGCATCATCCGCGTCTGCTGAAGGAAGTATCCCGTCTCGTGGGTCTTGTTCCAGGCGCCCACGTTGTTGAAGTGCTCCCAGAGGGAGAGATTCCCGGTATTCAACAGGGACGCCAGCATGTTGAAGTAGGAGCGCAGGAACGGCTTCCGATCCCTGCGCATGGCATAGATCTCGGGATACCGCCCGTAATAGGGCTGCACTTTAGCAAAGCCGCCCAGATCGAACCACTCCCGCTCGTTGCGCTCGGCGGGGTAGTCAAACCAGCCGCTCTGGAGAAAGTGGCGGTCCTCCAGCAGATCCAGCGCCGCGCATGCCGCCTCTGAGTCCGGCTCAAGCACTCCCTGAGCGGCCAGATGGTGGGCTCCCAGCTCGACGTCATAAGCCCAGCTGCGGTTGCCGTCCTCCCCCGGGAAAAAGTCCCCCATCTGACCGGGTGTATGCGCCGAGGACGGGAGCGGCCGCACCCATCGCCCGTCGCGGAGAGGCTCCACCGGAGCCTCTGACCGGACCCGCTCCAGAGCGGCGTGGATGTCCTCGCGCATCCGCGATGCTGCTTCCAGAATCCGCGGAGCTGCAGGGTGGCCAATATCCGCGAGAGCCTCACCGGCAGTCTGCAGTCCGGCAAAGTAGTACCCGTTGAGGTAGAAGTAGTACGCATAGTTGCCCCAGTCGGCCATGACACCCGGCGTCATCAGGCCGTGCTCGCGGACGCGCGGCAATCCCTCCGGCGTGACCGTTTTGCCGAGCTGCTCGATGACCCAGCCGCATACCCGCGCCACCTCATCCGCCCGCGCTGAAAGCCATTCGTGGTCGCGTGTCAGCCGGTACTGCCTGCCCAGAGTCCAGAGGTGCCAGCCCGTACCCATCAGGGTATACCCGGTGGTCAGGAACCCCTGCGGGCTGTAACGGTGAATGAAGTAGTCCAGAGAACGTTCCGCAAACTGCCGGTGCCCGAGCATCCCCATCCCCCGGATGATGGAGTTGGCTTCGCTTTCGAGCGGGCCGTAGGCCATCGAGGCGATCCACGGAGCGACCCTGCGCCCCTGCTCTTCGCTGCGCGCGGCGATCAGGCAGTGGACCTGCGACGCCCGTATGACATTCTGCAGGAGCGGATCCGGCACCTCAATCAGGGCCGCCTGGGCCATTACCTCTGACCAGTAATCAACAAAAGACTTATACAGATCTGTATTGTTTAGCCCCTTGAGCTCCTCTTCGCTAAACGATCCTCCCGGAATGAGCACCGCCGCCTTGCACTCTGCCCCGGACTGCCCCCGGAGTATGACCTCGCCGGAGGCGTTGCTTACCTCGCACCGGAAGCCATCCGGACAGACGACGGCAGCCAGGCGGTTGCCGGATTTCACGAGCAGACAGTCCTCAAGCGGCACGACTGCCAAGACATCGGCACCTGTATCAGAATCCGCTGAAAACTTTAATCGCACGCGCGTTGCTCCGCTGCCCGGAGACGTCCGGATCTCCGTCACGCAGACGGATCGCTCGAACAACCAGACGCTGTCCGGCACACGTCTGCCCACCGGGACAACGAACGTACGCACCTCGTATTCCACCCCGTCCGCATCCTTCCCGCCAAGCTCTTGGGCGGGAAGCCAACCGCCCGAGAGCGAGCGGCGCGTCGGCACGCCCTCGCCGCAGATGATCTCCATCCGGGCCGGATACTTGAGCGTCCTCGCCACCCCTTCCGGCGGCGGAGTGTCCTCGATGCGGAACCGTACCGAGCCGTCCTGGTCCACAATGAACTTGCGGGGGTCGCACGCAAGCGAAAGCAGGGTCGGTCCGTTGTCCTGCACAGGATTGTGCGTTTTCTCCAGGGCCCGGCGGAAGGTCTGCTCCGGCATCTCACGGACGCGCTCCAGGATGGTCCGGGTCTCGCGCCGTCCGGCGAGGTAGGAAGGGATGTCCGGAGAACCGCCCGCGGCAGCCAGAACGCCGGCCTCCGCCGCGTACACCGCACCTTCGCGCAGGACATCGTCCACCCCGATACTGAAGCCCTTCATCCCATCGTCCCGGAAACGCAGGGCGGGACGTTCCGAGCGCCAGTAGTCCGCGGCGATGAACCGCAAACGGAGGGTGAGCGGCTCCCCGTCCCACGACACCTCCGTCACCTGCCCTTCCTCGGTCACGACCTCAGCATTGTGGAGGGCAACCCGTAGAGGAGCGGAAAAGCACACGGGGGCGCGAAGGGTAATCTCAGTCTCCTGCGGCCGCAGGCGGCTGAACGCCTTCAGTGCGGCGAAGGGCATATCTTTCCCGTCAGTAGACGGCAGAATCCAACGGACCTTACGGGTTCCCGCGCGAAGCCACCCGTCCTCCCCGGCCAGGTCCGGCTCCAGCGCCAGTGTCTGTCCGGACACCCGGACCGGAGCGGAAAGAGGACGCCACCGCCCCTGCCAGAGGGTGGGGCCATCCCAGGCTTCCACCCGGACGGCATTCGCCCCGGGGACAGCCGCGCCGGAGGGAAGCTCCATCTCCAGTCGCCGCAGCAGGCGCCGCTCCAGCCAGACAATCCCTGCGCAGGCACTGCCGCCCGGCCAGACCGGAGCGACCTTCTCAAGAAGCGGACGCTCAAGAAACACGTCCTCCGCAAGATACTCTTCCGTGCGGCCCGTACGGGCCCCCTCGGCGCGCCCGGGATCACAGGTGACGAGTTCGCCAAACCGGCCCACATCGAACGCGGACGGAGACACGCCGGATGCGTCTTGAGACCCTATCAGACGGGCCTCCGCCCAGTTGGCCATATCGCTGACCAGCCCGTCCCCCGCGTCACCGGCGATCAGGCGAAGCTCCTGCGCCCCACGAACGGACACGCGGACCGGCTTCGCGGGATCGCCTTCACGCATCACACCGCTTTCGAAGCGTGTCTGGCCATCCACAATGACGGAGAAGGTCACACTGCCCTGTGAGCCTCCGCCCTGATCCTGGACACCCACCTCGCAGAGGAACTCATCATACAGCCCGGCCAGGTCCAACACCAACTGTCCCGGGGCGTGATGCCCGATGCCCTTCGCGTATGTCTTTCCGCCGATGCTGATCGCCGCCGCTTCCCGGTCCGGTGCGTGCGCCGCAGTGTCATGGCCGATAACGCCCCACCCCGTCGTCTCCGCGAGGAAAAGATGCCGCAGGCTGCTCAGGTACTCCGCAGATGCTGATGTCTCCCCAGCCATGGTCCCTCCCACTGGTTGGGCAAGCGCGAGGGCAGCAATCGCCCCCGCAAGCCAGAGCGCGAAAGAAATGCCGTGCGCTACTGCCACCCGTATTCGTAACCGGTCTCATACATCGCCACAACGTTCTCAGCCGGACCCACCGCCTGGATGTTGTGGCACGGCGCGAGGATGTACCCACCGCCATCGCCCAGGATGCGAAGGTTGTCCAGCACCTCCTGACGCACATCCTCAACGGTCCCGAAAGGCAGCGTCTGCTGATTGTCCACCCCTCCGTGAAAGATGAGCCGGTCCCCGAAGTCGCGCTTCAGACCTTCCCGCTCCATTCCCCGGCAACGCCACTGCACGGGGTTCAGAATCTGGATGCCGGCTTCAATAAGATCCGGAAGGATGTCCCGGATGGCCCCGTCGGAGTGGTGGAACACGAAGGAGCCGTGCTGCTTCGTCAGATCCATCATGCGCTTCAT
>JBBFLP010000020.1:0-12281 GCA_037478975.1 Armatimonadota bacterium | reverse complement strand
TCCGGTGACGAAAACCTGGCAAGCGGCGGTTCGCCCACTACCTCACTGTAGACGCCTGTTCCGTAGTCCACCGTCCGGCGCCGCAGGCCCCAGATGTCTGTACCCTCCTCCGGTGGAGGACCGACGTAGGCCGGCCCCACGGCCACAGGACGGTCTATATGCAAGCGCTGGAGCATCTCATCGTACGTGCAGCCGAGATGCGCGCACAGCTTCTCCGTGGCCTCGCCGGTGGCCCAGTAATCCATCGGCACGCGGTCGGGTTTCTGACGGGTCAGCACGGCAAGCCACCGCTCGCGGGGGGTCATTGTCTCTCTGGGCATTGGATGTCTCCTTACCATCAGCCGGCAGTGCGGCATCGGCAAAGTTCCTCGGACAGCGAGCGCAATTCCTCCCCGCCTCCGAGTGTGCGCCCGCGAGGTCTGCTGCGATTTGGAGAGGCTTGAAGAACTGGTAAATATACCGATTGCTTTCCGTCTCAGATGGTCGCATACTTGGCGCAAGACAGATTTGCGCCACCCATCCGGCTCCCGGGCGCAGGGAGCCAGGTGGCCGTTCCACAGAAAAACGGCCGGTTCAAGATTGAGAGGGTGGACCATCACGGTCGAGGGAGGAGGTCACTTATGAAGTATCTCGTTGCCGTGTTTCTTGCGCTCGCAGTGGGGCTCTGCGCTCCCGCACAGGCCGCTGACCCCATCAATGTGGGAGACATCATCAGTTTCGTCCGCGGCCCCGGCACCGGATCGGGCGGGGAGTTCATTGTCTACAAAGGCGGAGTACCCGTCTACTCCACATTCTGCGTGCAGATCGCTGAGCTGCTGTCGCTGTCTCCGATAGACAATCCCACACGGTGGCTCTATAAGGTGGGCAACATTTCGGAGCAGATCGTGCTGGCCGGATCCAAGCCGTTGGACCATAAAAGCGCGTGGCTGTATACGCAGTTCCGTGCGGGAACGCTGCCAGGATATGACGGCTCGGACGCGGCCGCCAACGCCCTCCAGAACGCCATCTGGCACAGTGAGGGACTGGTAGCGCTGCAGCCCGGAAATGCCACAGTGTGGTACAACATGGCCGTCGCGGCCGCTTGGACAGACAACGGGCTGGTACGCGTGATCAACCTGATGTATCCGGACGGCTATGCGCACGCGCAGGATGTTCTGGTGATGGTGCCGATCCCCGAGCCGCTCTCCATGACGCTGGCAGGACTGGGGCTGGCCGCTGTCGCGGGCCTGCGCGGCAGAGCGCGCCGCAGAACCTGAAGGAGCGCCGCCACGCTCCTGAGAGGAAGCCAAAAGGCCCGCCGCATAGTGGCGGGCCTTTCCCCTGCACAACGGCGGCGAATATTCCACACCTGCAGGTCAAGAAGAGGATCCTCCGTCTTTCTCAGCCTTTCCGGCAACAAGATGACGCTGGAAGTAGTCCGCCATCAGCGCGATGTCGCGGTCCAGCCCCTCCCAACCGTGTCCCTTGCCCTCCCGCACGATGAGCTCCACCGGCACACCGGAAGCACGCAGAGCCTCCTCCAGACGCTTTGACTGCTGCAGGGGAACCAGTTCGTCCCGATCCCCGTGAATCAGAAGCACCGGCGGATCGCCTGCCGACACGTGCGCGACAGGCGAGATCTGCCGGGCGATCTCAAGCCTTTGCTGCGGATCTGTAACGGGGATAAGCCGTCCGCTCGCTGGATCGGTCCGCACGAACTCGAAGGGAGCCATGAACGGCTTCAGCTCCTCACTGAGCGCCTGGAACACATCCCTGCCCTCCCGGCCATAGTTCAGGAAGTCGGTAGGGGGGAAAAACGCCGCGACTGCGGCGACGCGCGAAGGCAGACGCTCCACAGGGTCTTTCGCCGCAGGATCGCCTGGCGCAGCCGAAAGCGCCACCGTCAACGCCAAGTGACCGCCCGCCGAAGCGCCCGTTATTCCCAGCCGCTCCGGATCCACCCCGTAGGCCGCGGCATTTGCACGGACGAACCTGACCGACCGGCGCACATCCTCAATGGCCTCCGGAATGGTGAACCGCGGCTGGCTTCCGTGCACCACGGCAAATACGGTGAAACCCCGCGACAGGAACGGGCGCAGAATCTCCGGGCTGATCGCCTCGTGCGAGGAGAACCAGCCACCGCTGATGACGCAGATGACGCCGGCTCCGTTCGGGGAGGCCGGCCGCAGCACATCCATCGTCAGCGCCAGCCCATACCTCCTCCCGTAGATCACGTCCCGCTCCCGGGTGTAGCCCGGCTGCTCGTCTGCCGACGCGGAAAGACCCGTCAACAGGAGCGCAGCGCAGGCGGAGATCCAGAGCACCATATCAGCCTCCACGCAATTTGCGGGCCGGGCGGCGTGGGAGTCCCCCGGAAGCCGCCCGGCCCCAGCATTAGCGAACCAGCTTGAACGTCTTGATCTCGAAGGGACGGATCTGGAACGTAAAGGAGCCGCCGCTCGACGGCACCTCTTCCAGGTTGTCTTCCATCAGATCGCACTCGTACACGCGGCTGAACGGCAGATCCACCGACACCGTCACTGTCCCGCGGCGATTGTGGCACTCATAACAACGGAGGATGATGGTGTCCTCCCGTTCCGCCTTTTTGACCGTCTCCAGAATAACGTGTTCGCTGTCCACCCGCAGGAACGACTTTACAGGGGGCAGAGGACCTTCCGAAGGCTCCACGGGCAAGACTCGCATCGGGACGTTCAGGCCGTATGCCTCGCGCACGGTTCCGGCCTCCACGTAATCCCCGGCGTGCGGCATGATGGAATACGTGAACACGTGCTCGCCCATGTCAGCTTCAGGATCCGGGTCCTTCGGGGCACGCAAGAGGGTCAGACGCATCTCGCTGCCCTTCGTGTGGTGCCCGTATTTGCAGTCGTTCATCAGGCTCATCCCGAAGCCTTCCTCCGAGATGTCCGCCCAGCGATGCGCACAGACCTCGAAGCGCGCGAAATCCCAGCTGGTGTTGGTGTGAGTGGGCCGCGTGACGTTGCCGAACTGGATCTCATAGCGCGCCTCGCTCGCGTTGACATCCACGGGGAACAGAGCTTTCAGCACGCGATCCTTCTCGTGCCAGTCCACCCAGGTCTCGAAGTCTATGCGGGGGGAGTCCGCGTAGATGATAATGCGCTGGGACAGACGCGAGCGGCTGAACGAACGGCGCACCTCCAGCGCTGCGCGCACCGGACCTTCCTCCACAACCTCAAGGGAGTCTGTCTGCGTCACGTCCTCCCACTTGTCTTCATAGAAGAAGTCTATGTCCCAGGCCGGCCAGTCTATGGGCTTGTCCTCATAGAGCCGGAGCAGATTGGCGCGCTCGCCCGGCTTCACCAGTTCCCGCCCGGTTGGCTTGTGAAGCAGCGAAACGATGGTACCCTTTGAGTCCAGCTTTACGCGGAACCAGGCGTTCTCCAGCGTGGTCCGGCTGACCTTCAGAGGATTGCGGGTAGGAACCGGCTCCCGCGGAAGCAGACGATAGACAGCGTAGCCTGCGGAAGGGGCGCTGGCCGCGAATAACAGCTGATCCCCTGAGCGCTGCGCAGGAACCTCGTGGCCATCGGGCCCCACCACAGCGCGCGGAGCATCCTCCGGCGCGGGGACGCTGACGACGGCCTTGCGCTCCCAGGGCAGGGTGTTGAAGACGAGAACCGGTGAGCCCTCTCCGCGGGTATCCACGTTGCGGGCGATCCGCTCCAGCGCCCGGCCGGCGGCTTCCTCACCAACCCGGAAGATCTCCGGATACATCCGGTCCGTATCTTCGTAAACCAGGCGGATAGAACTCCCGGGAATGACATCGTGGAACTGGTTGCAGAGGATGTCCTCCCACTTCTCCCGCAGCTCGGCGGCAGGATATTCAAATCCCAGGGGCATCGCCAGACAGGACAGCAGCTCCGCGTCCCTGTAAAGAAACTCGGCCTTGCGGTTATAGCGTTTGTTGCGGGCCTGGGTGGTGTAGGTCCCGCGGTGCAGCTCAAGATACAGCTCGCCCACCCACTCGGGATAGTCTATCTGCGGATCATCAATGGAGTGGAAGAAATCCGTGACCTTCTTCTGGATGCACCGCGGCAGCCCTTCCAAATCCTTCGAACGCTGCAGGAACTCCAGATGCCGCCGGTCGGGACCACCTCCTCCGTCGCCCCATCCGTAGCTGAGAAGGGACTCGTCACAGCGGTCCTTCTCCTTGAACTCTCGCACCTGCTGAAGCAGCTTGCCCGGCTCGGGATAGGCGTTATAGTCCGTGGTAGGCGGGAAATGCGCCAGCACTCTGGAACCGTCTATCCCCTTCCAGTAGAACGTGTTGTAAGGGAAAGTGTTGAACTGGCTCCAGTTGATCTTGATGGTGGAGAAATACGGCACCCTGGCCTTGCGCAGGATCTGGGGTAGCGCAGCGGAGTAGCCGAACACATCCGGCAGCCACAGGACGTCGGTCTCGATCCCGAACTCATCCATATAGAAGTTCTTGCCAAAGAGAACCTGGCGGATGAGCGATTCACCGGAGCTCAGATTGCAGTCGGCCTCCACCCACATGCTGCCGGTAACGTCCCACCGTCCCTCCTTGACGCGCTTCTTGATCTCTTCGTAAAGGGCCGGATACTGCTCTTTGGTGAACTTGTACAGCTGCGCCTGGCTCTGGCTGAAGATGTATTCGGGGTACTGCTCCATCAGCCGCATCACTGTGGAGAAGGTGCGCGCGCACTTGCGCTTGGTCTCGCGATAAGGCCACAGCCAGGCCACGTCTATATGCGAATGGCCGTGCACCGCCACTGTGGTGGCGCTGGCGGAAGCGGGGCACTCCAGCAGAGGGTGGAGGATCTTGCGCGCACGGATGGCCGATGCGCGCAGCGAGGCGTCATCCGTGTTATGGTAATCGAAGGCATCCACGCTCTTGTTGAGCGTGTAGATGATCTTCGCCCGCCGGGGGCTGTCGTCCGGCAGCTGCAGCGCCAGCAGATACAGCACCTCCAGATCGAACCAGTAGCGCTGGACTTCCGGGTTGCGGACCCCGATCTCGGCCCTCGCGAAACGGCGCTTGGAGGGGTCGTGCGGGGAATGCCAGTGGATGGAGCTGGCATCCACCACCAGGTCGAACTCTTCTCCTCCCCGCGCCTTCTTCAGCAAGAGCAGCTCCTGATGGTTGGCGTCCACCCCCTGAAAAGGCTTGCCATCCAGGAAGGCGCATGCCTCTCCACCAAAATCCAGATAGGCGGCCACTTCCCGTCCCGCAAAGGATTCCGGTACCCGGATGCGCAACCGGAACCAGGCATTCATCCCACCCCCGCCCCACCAGTCTCCCACGGTGATGGGCCGGAAATCCTTCGCCGCTAGAGCCTCCTCGATGCGCTCGAACTCGGGCGTCTCCCGGTAGACGATGTCCGTGATGGGCGTCAGGCCGGAGACCGTGTAACCCATGATCTCGTCCTTGCGCCGGCGGATCTTGTTCAGGATGATGCTGTCCTTGGTGAAAGTGAGCGGTCCTCGGTATGGCATGGATATCGCGTCTCTCCCCGTGCTGTACGTGAAAGCCGCCGTCCTGGTGAGGACGGCTTGCTCAAAGAGGGGCTTCCACAGAGGGAGACGCTATTCCTGCCCGGACCTCGCCGACTCCACGGCGTCCGGCCAGAGCTCCTCGCGCTCTTCGCGGCTAAGCAGACAGCCGGCCCGGCAGTTGGGCTTGCACTCTCCGTTGCAGGGCTCGACGTGGATGGTGACACTGGAGAACGGGAAGCGCTCTTCGATGTCGCAGCCCATAACATCGCATATGCGGTGGGCATCCTCCACGCTCATGTCCGACTCCACCAGCAGATGGAACTCTATGAACCTGCGCCCTCCGGCCTTACGGGTGCGCAGGCGATGGTAGCCCCGGATGGTGGGAGTCAGACGCGCGATATAGTCCCTGATCCAGCGCTCCTCCTCAGGGGGGAGGCTTGCGTCCATCAGATCCCGCACAGAGTCGGCGGTCAGGCGCCAGGCGGCCCGGATGATGAGCAGGGCCACCACGATGGCGGCCACGGGATCGAACCAGTGGAAGTGCACCCCGGGGACCAGAGACTCCCCGATCGAGATGGCTGCCAGCGCGAACATGACTCCGGCGGAGGTGTAAACATCGGTCCTCAGGTGCCATGCGTCGGCTTCCAGGGCGATGGAATCCGTCTCGCGGGCCACGCGGAACAGATGGGAGCTGACAGCGATGTTCACCACGCAGGAGAGGAGCATGACGGCGGCTCCCCAGTGAGCCATCTCAAGGGTTTCAGCATGCGCCAGCTTCAGGGCGGCTTCCCTGACGATCCAGGCGGCGGCGGCGAAGATCAGCAGCGCCTCGATGGCGCCGGAGATGTTCTCGGCCTTGCCGTGGCCGAAGGGATGGTCTGCATCGGCAGGCCGCCCCGATGCGCGGACGGCTGCAAAGGCGATAAGGGCGGCAACCAGGTCCATGGCGGAATGCACCGCTTCGGAGATGACCGCCACCGACCCGATGGTCAGCCCGACAGCAAGCTTCACGATAACAAGCGCGGTATTGGACCCGACGGAGAGCATCGCGGCCCGTTGCTTGCGCAGGCTGTCTATCGCCGGAGTGGACATGCTCATTTCAGGATGCCGGATACCATTCAACAGAAAGGACCCCGCGAGACACGCTCAATGACAGTCCCGCGAGGTCCGACCGTAGAAACCCTCGCTGCCCCACTCTTGCCAGGGGCCCGGCCCCGTCCCGCCCTGCGCGGGATGGCCTGATCCGGCGGCAGTATACCGCCCTCCGGCCGTCAGCGTCAAGAAAACGCCCGGGTCTCAGGATGCGGGCGCCAGGATAAGTGCCGAGCCTTCCCCTCTATCGCACAGGGATCAACCGGACCGCGTCGAACACCAGGAAAGGACCGTTCTCATCCGAGACATTGCGGATGGAGAGGACGGGTTGCGTCCCCTGCTCCACACGCCATACGCCGAGGTCCAGCCATTCGTTTCCGACGCGGGACTGGTCCACGGTATAGATCCGCGTCTTGCCCTCCCCGGGCTCGCCCTGGCGCACCTTCAGCACGGCTCCCCCCGGCGAGGCGGGGCGGACCGGCGAGGCGTGCACACCGTATTCCACGGCCTGTGGACGGCCGATGACGATGTCCGGCACATAAGCCTGGATGCGGTATTCCCCCGCTTTCGGCACAACAGCCGTATACCGGCCCTCCGGCCGCCACTCGGGACGGATAACGTGATAAGTATAAGTGTAGCCGTAACCGATGGGATGGACGAGCGGCGTCCACTTTGTGCCCTCGGTCATCCGCTGGAATCCGGGGGAGCTGTCGTCCACAACCACCGCCTCAGGCTCACCGGGGAACACCCGCAGATAGCCGCCGGACGGCCTGCCCGCAGCCGGCTCCCCGTTTACCAGAATGCGCCTTGCGTCTCCCACCCACACTACCAGCGAAGGATCCATCTCCCTCGCTGTGATCGCCACTGTGCCATCCTGCCGGAACGCGACGTCCAGAATGAGTTGAGGGTTCGCGCAGCGCATCAGCTCCCGACCGCTGAACACCGCGCGGCGGGCGCGGAAGGCGGAATAGCTCAGGATGCGGCGTCCGTCCCGCGTCCGCACCGCCAGCATATCGCCGTTCAACCGGTGCTGCCCGGCGCGGAAGCTTACCTCGCCCAGCGAGGCATTCCCGAAGACGGCGAAATCCACCTGCCCGCCGCTGGCCACACGGACCGCCCGCACCTTACCGTTCGCCCCCCCGTCCACGGGCACCATCTGCACGTCCAGCTCCGGCCTCTTGCCCTGATACGGATACAGAACGGTGGTGAAGCGCGCCTCGCGGCCGGTCCGGCGGAAGGAAGCAATGGTGGTGTCGGTCAGTTCCTCTTCCGATAGCGGGACATACCCTCGCCGCTTCTCGATCGCCGCCGGCTCTGTGTCAGCCCGCCGGATGATCAGGTTGCCCCTGCCGTCCCCGTACGTCGTCTCGATGAGCCCGGCTGCGGCATCGGTCCTGACATCCGGGGCCAAGACGTTCCAGTTCTGATCCCACTGGACATCCCGCTCAGCGGAAGCGGAGTCATCCACCAGGAAGTAGTCCGGGCGCATGAAGATGATCCGCCTGCGGACCTCCGGGATGCCCCTGCGGGCGTATCCGAAATGGACCCCGTCCAGATAATCTGCCCCCTCGCCGGCCATCCACCAGGTTGGGCCGGGATCACGGGTGACATCCAGCCCGTCCGCCACCAGCATGCTGTGTATCCGGCTCTGCCAGTAGTTGTCCGGATGGCCCTCCGGCGCCTGCCACATTCCGCCCGGATCTATCAGGAGAGGGCGGCCGTAGGCATAAAGGGCGACGGAGAGCAGATCCCAGTGCCCGTGGCTGCCCACCCAGCCCCCGTTGTGCACGTAGAGCTGCCTGGCATCTTCGAAAGGCCTGCCGTCGCCTCCGAAGTCACTGCGCATGATGAAGTAACCACCGTCCGGGAAACTCTTGGAGGTCTCGGCGGGAGGCTTGCCTTCTTTTCCTTTGGTTGCGATCCAGACGAAGTCCGGACGTCCCACCTTCCGGCCGACATCCGCCAGCTCCTCGCGGTAGTCCTCGTGCCAGGAGTCTCCGCACATCACCACGAAGCCATCCGGCTGCAAGGTGTGCGCCATCCACTCGTACATCCCGGCCAGGTTGCGCTTCAGCCGGGGGACCACAGTCTCGTCCAGTTTTGTCTCGCCCCGGGAGTAATCGTCCATCAGGGCCTTCAGGCGCCGGGCCACCATGGCGTGATACTTGATGGCAGCCTCGTGCTGCGTGCCGTCGGGCCGGACGGTCTCCAGCGATACCTCGATCAGCTTCTCCGCACCCCAGGAGGCGAACTCGGGGCTGCGCTTGAACTCGGGAAAAGTCCGTCCGAACTCATACAGGCCGGTGGCCGCCTGAGCCAGCCAGTTGCCTCCCACATCCGTGCCCAGCAGGAACTCCGCGTTATCGTACCAATGCATAAAGTAGATGAGCTGTTCGTCGTTGGAGAATCCGGGATACTTGAAGACGCGGGAGAAGACATAGGCCAGATGGCCCGGAGCCCGGCTGGTCGCAGCCAGCTCGTTCCACACCTGGTGCGACGCCTCGATGCCAGTCACCTTCGGGCTGGGGCAGTTGTCCAGCACCCACTGGATGCGGAAGTCCATCCCCGCGCGCGCGTATTTCTCGTCGCCGGTGGCGGAGTACGCGCCCCACAGGGTCCGTTCGATCTGCCAGCCGTAGAGCCACGGTTCGAACTTCTGGCCACATTCGGCATATTCAGGATTCCAGTAGCTCTGAATCCTCCACGGCAGCACCTTCAGGCTGTCACCTTCACCACACCAGAGCTTCTGAGCCATAAAGCGGTCCGCGGGGGCCCGGTCATAGGAAGGGTCGGGCTTCGGGTCCATGATGGAGGCATCGAACAATTCGCTTCGGCTGCGGAAGTGGCGGACCATCGCAGCGATGGCCTCTTCCCAGTCGCCTGCGTCCACCGCCTTCTTCACCTCGGCGAGCTGCGGCAGCGTCAGGTCGAACCGGTCGAAGAACGCCCGAAGGTTGGCCTCCCGGTCCGGAACGGGTTTTATATGAGTCTCAAACGCCAGGCTGAACGGCTGCTCCTTGCCACCGGACCGGGCACGCCCGCCGGCGTAACGCTCCGCAGGCACGGTGTGGAAGCGAACCTGACCGTCTCCACCGGTGACGGTGAGCTCAAAGTACAGAGAACTCTGACCGTCCAGCTTCGCCCGGAGAGGGAACAGCAGAACCCGATCCTGCTCGTGATGGCGCAACCCCTGGACCCGGCACGTGGCGCCGTCAACGGAGAACGCCCCCAGCTTCCGCGACTTGCCCGGGGAATCGTAAAGGGTCAGGGTGACCGTCTCATCAGGCGCCCAAGTTTCCGCCGAGTTGTTGACATACAACCCGATGCGGTAGATCTCGCCCGTCCCGGGTGAAACGGCGAACGTCTGGCCGAGCGGCGAAGCTGTTGTCAGCATCACATCGCCCGCCGGAGGAGCGGCCTTCTCGCCCAGCCGGGCGTAGTTCAGATAGTCGTCAAAGAGAGGACCGCAGCTTACGGCTGCGGGACCGCTCAGGATCGCTGCGGCGATGGCAACCAGGAGAAACCGGCGTAGCATATTCCTGAACTCCCTGTATGATGCGCCCGTCTTCGCCTTCACGGCGCGGGCTGGCTGTTGAGGAAGATGGCGCTGCCGCCTACCTCATTTATGACTCTCACATTCTCCGCCCTGTTGTTCCGGGGGATACTGCAGGCGCACTCACCAGCATCTGTTCCCTGCCGCATTCCTCAGAAGAACGCCACGACTTCCAGCTTGCCGGACGTAACGGGCAAGCTGATCAGTTCCCGCGCGGCATCGAACGCGGAGTGGTCCCGCCCATTGACCGTGACCGACTTCATCGGAAGGCCATCCGGGTGCCGAAGCCGGAGAACCGCTGAAGCAGCCGGGTTCCGGGACGGCAGATCCAGAGACGCCTCGATGCGTCCTTCCGCGACGCGCGAGCGGATGAGCACGCTGATCGTCCCGAAGAACGTTCCGCCCCGCTCCAAACGGGCTTCTCTGCCGTCCTGCATCCACTGCCGCGGCACTCCCATTCCGATCCGCAACTCGTTGCCCTCTTCGTAGACAAGCGCGTTGCGGATGAACTGAACGAACTTGCACTCGTCCGGGGTCTTGTAAAGAGGCCCGCCTCCCCGTCCGAAGTGCGGCACCCACTCCGCAAAGCAGACGGTATCCGTATAGAAGCTGGCCCAGAAAGTGTTGTAGAAGACCCGGATGAAGTGGGGCACCTCGTCACGCCGCAGGTGCGCCATGGCGTTCGGGCAAAGACACGGCTGCAGGTTCATCCCTCCGAAGTCGAAGAATGCGGCGCGCTCGTCCTGCACGGCGTAGCCGCTCTCCTTGCTCAGGAAGATGTTGTCCTCCAGATCCTGCAACATCCATTCCACCACCCGGTGCGCCGGATCCACCAGCTCGCCGTCCAGCAGATGCAGCGCGGGATACAGACCCTCGCGGATCCACCCTTCCTTGCGGTGCGTCAGCACGCGGGTGCGGGGCGGCACATACGGGATCCACGTGCCGTCCTTCAGCTTGACGACCGGCGCTCCGGCGATGGATTCCCGGACACTTTCCAGAATATCACGGCGGTAGTCCTCTGCATCACGCAGGATGCGGTCCGCCTCAGGATGCCCGATCTCCTTCAGAGCCCTGCCCGCAGCCACCATTCCCACGTGATAGTAGGCGTTGGTGGCGTACCAGTAAAGGTATTCCTCCACGTCCTCCAGATCTCCGGGAGGAGCAAGCCCCCACTCCACCGGACGGGAGCCGTCCGGCTCGGGAATCATCGTTCCCTGCCGCTCCCGAGTGATCCAGTCGCAGGCCGCCACCAGCGCCGACGCAACCCGCTCCAGATACTCGCGATCCAGGGTGTAGAAATAGTGCTCCGCCAGCTTCCACAGGGCCCACCCGTGATGCATGTTGTAGCCCTGAGCGGTATAGGGATCGTTCTCGGGGTCGGGATGGGCCGCGTAAAGAAGCCCTTCCTGGCTCTTGAAGTTACCAGGCAACGGTCTCTTTCCCTGGCAGACTATGAACGGCTCCAGAAGCCGGACGGCTTCCTGGTATTCGCCGCGCATCTCCAGAGACTGCGCCACCATGCACGTCTCGTTGGCGAAGTTGGCATAGCGGACCGTGGCGGCTCCGTGCTGATATAACCCGGTGTCCGGGTCGCGGTCGGTGGTGATCAGGACGTGCCAGAGGTTGGCCCGGTACAGGTCGTTCAGCATCCTGTCCGGAACCTCAAGCTGCATCCCCCGGGAGGTGCGCTCCTTCCAGTAGGAGACCACCTCGCCGTGGCGGGCATCGTAATCCTGGCGCATCAGGGCATTCAGTTCGGCATCGTCCAGCAGCTCGATATAGGTGATAGTCTGCTGAATGGAATGCGATTCGCTAGGACCAAGCTCCACCCGGTAAAGAATCGCCTGACGGGGAGCGTCCGAGTTCTCCAGATCCGGATCGGGGCTACCGGGAACACCCGGAACGCAGTCCGGGACGATGCTCAGTTCGCCCCGTCCCCGCGTGTCAATGCGGCCGCGGACGGGGGTGAGGCCGGAAGGAGCTTCTCCCTCCGAAGGCGCCTCCAGCCGCAGCAGGCCCTCGGGGGTAACGGCCATCGGGCGCTTAAAAGAGATCTCCGTCCAGAACGAGGCCGTGCGGGACTCCTCTGTGGGGTTGGTGACCGTCAGCTTTTCCAGGAGCACGATGGGCTCATCGCCCCTGCGGGCATCCTCATTGTGGC
>JBBFLP010000019.1:10742-21566 GCA_037478975.1 Armatimonadota bacterium | reverse complement strand
CATCCTCACCACGCTGCCTGAGAGCCGCTCCTTCTCCAGGATCTCGAACCGGTAGCTGGACGGGTTCAGGAGCCCCTCCAACCGGCAGGTATGTCCGTTGCCGCTGATCCAGTCCCCGCTCTTGCGGGGATCCTGCGGCGCCTCGGTGTCCATAGCAGTCACTGTCTCTCTTTCAGAATCAGAATCTTGCGCGGCCGAAGAACCGGAGATCAGGCGGCCGGGAAGCGGGCAGAGGCTGCGGCCGCGCCGGGCCGCAGCCCAACCTGCCATTTTTACCGACCTTATAGCTCCGGCCTCCGGCCGGTGAAGTGAGGCGCGACGGACCTCAGACCCACCCGCGAGCGCGCATGGCCTCCGCCACCCGCTGGATGGCCACCATATAGGCCGCGGTCCGCATGTCCGTCTGGTACTCCAGAGACATATCCAGCACGGAGGCGAACGCCGTGGTCATCTTCTTGTCCAGCCTCTCGTGCACCAGCTCCTCTTCCCAGTAGTAGCCGGTCTCGTTCTGGACCCACTCGAAATAGGAGACGGTCACCCCGCCCGCGTTGCACAGGAAGTCGGGAATGACGAAAACCCCCTTGCGGTAAAGGATCTCATCCGCGCGGGGATTGGTGGGCCCGTTGGCCAGCTCCGCGACGATCTTCGCCCGGATGTTCTCCGCGTTCCGCTCGGTGATGACATCCTCCAGAGCGGACGGCGCAAGGACATCCACATCCAGCTCCAGCAGCGCCTCGTTCGAGATGGGCTGAGCGCCCGGGTATCCCTCCAACGATCCGTTGGTCAGCTTATAACGTACCAGATCATGCGCGTCTGCTCCGTCCGGCAGATAGATTCCGCCCCGGCTATCGCTGACAGCCACCACCTTGCACCCCAGAAGATCCTGGAACAGGGTGGCGGCATACTGGCCGGCATTGCCGAAACCCTGAATCGCCAGTGTGGCCTTCGTCAGGTCAATGTCCAGATACTTCGCAGCCTCGCGGACGGTGTAGGCGCCTCCTCGTGCGGTCGCATCGCCGCGTCCCTCGGATCCGCCCACCGACAGAGGCTTACCCGTGATGACTCCCGGCGTGTTGTGGCCCGTGATGATGCTGTATTCGTCCATCATCCACGCCATGATCTGAGGCGTGGTATAGACATCCGGCGCCGGGATATCCCGGTCCGGCCCGATAAAGCGCCCCAGAGCCCGGATGTAGCCGCGGCTCAGCCTCTCCAGCTCAGCCGGCGACATCTTCTTGGGGTCGCATATGACTCCGCCCTTGCCCCCGCCCAGAGGGATGTCCACAACGGCGGTCTTCCAGGTCATCCAGGCGGCCAGCGCCCGGACCGTGTCAATGGTCTCGTCCGGATGGAAGCGGATACCGCCTTTGTTAGGGCCCCGGGCGTCGTTGTACTGCACCCGGAATCCCTTGAACACCTTGACGGACCCGTCGTCCATCTTGACGGGGATGGTAACGTGCAGCTCCCGCATGGGTTCGCGGAGAGCCTGATGAATGGCAGGATCAAGCTGCAGTTTGGCTGCAGCCTTGTCCAGCTGCTGTTGAGCGATCTCGAACGGGTTGTCGTGCTGGACCCGCTCCGCTGTGAGCGACATGTGCGTTGAACCTCCTCGATCCGGTTTCCCGCAGCCACAACGGCTCACGCTGCCGTTTGCAGGAAGTGGCAGAGAGGGCTGTCGCGAGGGTCCACGCACATCATCGTGCCGGTCCGGCCATTGACGCCCCTGTCAATCTGCTATGCGATTGGGACGGCGCAGTCCATAACCGCGCCGTCTGCTCCAGGAGGCACACCCGCGCGAGTATGACCCGGCCGGAGCGACGCAAGCGGGGATTTGCGGCAGCTTCGTTGCTGCCCTCCCAACTCAGCATTGTAACACGCTGCCAGCCGGTGCATCAAGAGCGGCCGGCAAGAGGGCCTTCTGATGAATGCGCCACGATGGCTCGTGGAGGCCAGCATTCAGGCTAGATTCAAGATTATTGAGCCTCTTCCAGATAGCAGACCGCCCTGCGTTCCGCCGCGTCCACCACCAGGGCCGCCGTCGTGCCGGCGACCCCGCGCACATCAATCAGCCTCACCGCGCTGTGAAGCACCGCCCATTCCGGAAGCAGATTCTCCAGAGCGTTCGGCCCTTCCAGAAAGAACTCCGCAGCGAACCGGCACTCCGGCCGGTCGGGATACAACGGGACATAGAGGATACCATCCTCCACCAGATCCTGGAAGAAATGGGTGCCGTAGGACACTTCGGGCGTGTGCCCGCCGCGCGAGCGCGCCACCTCCACCAGGACTGCGGCGTTGTTGATATCCGCATAGGTGACATTGACGCCCAGCTCGATGTTGCTGCTTCCCCACCTTCCAGGACCCATAAGCATAAGCCGCGCGCCGTCCAGCGCAGGGTGGCGGTTCAGCCGCCCTACAACCCTTCCCACCTGGCGCTTGAGGTCGAGACTTAGCCCCGTATACCAGTCCGGATCTATGTAAACGATGTGAGTGATTCCCCGGACCACGCCTGGAGCCGCGCAGCGGCGCGCCTCGAACAGCACCCGCTCCGCAGGTAGATCCGCCGGGATCTCCGCACCCTCCGCCCCGCCGGGAAGGGAAAGCGTCCGGCATTGCAGCAGATTAACGCGCACCCGCCCGTCTTCCCGAAGGGAGACCGTGAACTCCGTGTCCACCGGATGGCCATAGGCCTCCTGCAAGGCGGAAAGCATCGTCCTGAGAACCGCCGTGAAGTCCGTGCGCCGGAGCAGGTTGTTCAGGGTGACCACCGGACGGGCGCCGCGAGGCCCTCTTCCTGCGGAGACAGGATCGGCCAGGTGCCCGTCCTGCAGCCAGGAGAAAAGGAGATGCCCTTCGGGGAAGGAATACTCACCTGCTGCCAGTTCCGCCACCGGCACGGTGACAAACTGATTACTGACGATGTCCAGCGCATCCACGCTGTGCTGGGAGTATTTCAGAATACGCGCTGCGTCCACTTCCGGGCGCAGCGTGGGATGGCTCAGAAAGATGGTGCGTGGATAGTCCCCGCCCACCCGGTCCACAGCCCGGGTCCCGAGGCCCACCACCACCCGCAGCATCCCCTGCGACGCGTCTAGTTCATCGCTCCAGACGTACGGACTGTGAGAGAACCCCACCCCCGCCACCAGCGGCAGGAAAAGCCGGCCCACGGGCCGGCCGGCAACCCGCTGAACCAGGATGGCCATCTGCTCATCGGAGTCCGCCAGATTGTGCTTCAGGCGATACGCCAGCGCATCCGGGCTGAGCGCGCTGGCGTACACCTGCTTGACCGCGTTCATGAACGCTTCCAGCCGGTCCGGCAGGTGCCCCTGGTTTGGACAGAAAACGCTCTCATACTTCCCGGCGAAGGCGTTGCCGAAATCGTCCTCCAGCAGGCTGGAGGAGCGCACGATGATCGGCGCCTGGCCGAAATAGTCCAGCATCCGGGAGAACTGCTCCACCACATCGGGCGGAAAGCGCCCCGCCAGGAAGCGTTCGCGAAGCGCAGGAAACGTCTCGGCCGCGGTGTGGACATCCCTGCTCTGCCGCAGGCGCAGACTGAACAGATCATTGTCCACTAGGAAGCTGAAGAAGATGTCCGACCCGATGTAGAACGAATCGTGCGGCTCCAGGACATCGGCCATCTCCGGGCGGGAGGACAGGATCTTGCGGGCCAGGATCATGCCGGCCGCCTTGCCGCCTATGCGTCCGCTGCCGATCATACGCTCCCGGACCTCCAGCAGATCGGCAGGGTCTATGTAGCGCTCCGCCACCTGCAGCAGCGCGGGACGCTCCCCGAACACCATCCGCAGCAGTTCGTCGCGCAGAGCCCGGATCTCGGGGTCCGAGAGATCGCGCAGATCCCTCCCGGTCTCCCGCAACTGCCCCACACGCCCGAAAAGCCTGTCCCACGGAGCGGTGCCGGCCGCCGGGGACCCGCGCAGAGGCGTGGAGCGCAGGGACGACAGAATCTCCGCCGCCTGGCCGCTTTCGAACACCGGAACGCATTCGTCGTCCCGGAACACGTGCGGCAGGAACATGGTGGGTGAGTAGCGGTCCAGAGCCTTCAGAGGATGAAGAAAGGTCTGCCCGCCGCGCTGGAACACGTCCACCAGCACCTGCGTGGTATCCCGGATCCGCGCCACGGTGCGGTCCAGGTGCATCCCGCGCTTAAGGGCGAAGTAGGTCACAGTGTCCAGCTCGTAGAGATACGGACAGGCCACACGGAAGAAGTTGGCGATGGACTCATCTGTCCCCCAGCGGGAGACCAGATCCGAGAGGTTGTCGAAAACGTAGAAGACGTCCCGCCCGTAGCGCCCGATTCGAGTGTGTGCTTCCTGCGCGAATGCGTCGAACCCGATGGACGGGTCCAGCGTGCTGACCTCCACTCCGTCCATTGGAGACAAAACCGGATCGTGCTCCGCGAAACGGAAATAGACCAGCTTTCTTCCCGCCTGAAGCGAGGCCCGGGCGAAACGCTCCGCCAGGCGCCGGTACACGGCCAGATCGTCCACCTGCCAGACGATGTTGTCGCCCGGGATGATGGCGCTCAGCACACGGTCTATGGACGGAATCCCTGTGGAGGGCGGCGGATACACGGTTCTCACCCTGTCTATGATAGCTCAGCGCGGCAGGAGGCGGCCGGACCGCCGGGGAACCCTCCCGCCGGAGGCGTCCCGCAAGGACGCCGCGGGAGACTGCGTCAGATGGTGGAACCGAAACGATTCATACAGGTGGGACTTGGCGGCTGGGGGCTGTACTGGCTGCGGGAGGTCTTGCCCCGTCTGTGCTCGGCCGGGCTGGCCGCGCCCGCCGCCTGCGTGGATACCCATCCCGATACGTTCCAGAACGCGCAGCGCTTTCTGGGGATCCCACCAGAGCGTTGCTACACAGACGCCACAGAGGCCTTCCGCGACAACCCGGCGGACTTCGTCATCATCGTGGTGCCGCCGGCCTGGCACGAGCGTTACGTGGACCTGGCGCTGGAATACGGAATGGACATCCTGTGCGAGAAGCCCATCGCGGACACCATGGAAGGATGCGCCAGGGTCTACCGCAAGGTTACCTCCGCAGGCCGGAAGATGATGGTCACCATGAGCCACCGCTTCGACCAGGACAAGCAGACCCTCCAGCGCGCCATCCATTCTTGGGAATACGGTGAGCTGGACTACCTGATCGGACGGAACACCTGGATGTGCCGCGCATACGGCACGTGGGGCGCATTCCGGTATGAGATGCAGGACCCGCTCCTGATCGAAGGCACGGTCCACCATTTCGACATCATGCGTTCGCTCGCCGGATCCAATGCGCGCACCGTCTACGCCGCGACGTGGAACCCGGCGTGGTCGGAATTCAAGGGCGATGCCCAGGCGCTGGTCACGGTGGTGATGGAGAACGGCGTGCGGATCCTCTACGAAGGCGCGAAGAACAACGCCTCCTGCCTGAACGGATGGGCAAGAGACTACTGGCGGGCCGAATGCCGGGACGCCACCCTGGTGCTGGACAACCGCCGGCTCCTGGAGATCAGAGGGGCGGTCGGCGTGGACTCGGTGACCCGGGAGATTCCGCTGGCGCAGCAGGAGGTGTGGATGAACCCCTGGCTGGCAGAGATGTTCGTGAACTGGCTGAATGGAGGGCCCGAACCACCCTGCACCGTGCAGGACAACATCCAGTGCTGCGCCCTGCTGTTTGCTGCTGTGAAAAGCGCCCATACGGGCCAGGCTGTGGACGTGCAGGAGTTTCTGCAAGAGAGCCTGGAAAACGCCGGCTGAAAGCGGCTGACGAACCTCAGGAGGCGGCGACCGTCCCGGCAGATGCAGAGAGGATAAGCCCCAGCGGGCGGTTCAGGGCGGACAGTACGCTCGCCGCAGCGGCGCGATAGGCGTCACCCCGCCGCACGGCGGCCACGCCGTAGTAGACGCTGGCCTCCCGGGGAGTGGCGATCGCCACGGTGGAGATCATCAGGGTCTCCGCATTCGGCGCGCGGAATTCGCGCACGTCTTCGACGGCGATTCGGTAACCCGCCGGAAGGCATTCCTGAGCGGACGCCGCGCACGCATCCGCCGCCAGCCGCACCAGGGAACCCAGCCCCGCAAATCCCTGCAGAGTCTTCGAGAAGGCGCGCCCGGCGTAGGACAGGCGCACCTCCACGGAGCACTCAAGATCTGACGCGCTGTAGCTTATCTGCTCGATCCGGATGCGCGCGCCGGGGGCGGCGGCCTGCGGCGCGGGGATCGGCTCCGCCCGCGGCGCCTCGTACGGGGCTGCGGCCTCACCGGCCGCCCGGGCGCTCCGCTGCATCATCTTCATCGCGGTGCATTCGCGGCTGGCGCGGTTCAGCAGGTCGTCTATCGTGGCCGCGTAGTGGGTGGCCTCCCTTTCCCGCGTCCTGCGTCCCCCGGAGACGCCATAGCTCACGCTGATCGGATCCTCCACATCCTCCACGCGTAGCCGGGCCACCCTCTCCTGAGCCCGCTTCGCCAGGTCCAGCGCGTCATCCCGGCGCCTGAGGCTGCTGATGACGAACTCGTCCCCTCCCACGCGGCAGAGCAGGTCCATCTCGGGGTCCACCACTCCCTGCAAAAGCGAAGCGATGCCCTTCAGGACCAGATCACCGATGACGTGCCCGTACTTCTTGTTGAAGCTCCCGAACAGGTCCACATCGAAGAAGATGATAGACACCTCGGAGCCGCCCGCCAGCGCTGTGGTGCACCACTCCCGAAGGGTATCTGACCAGGGAAGCCCGGTAACGGGGTCTGTGAACTTGCCCAGATCCGGCAAGAGATCCCCGACGGTGACGATGCCCACCAGCGAGCCGTTCTCCTCCACAATCAGCCGGCGCTCGCCCGTCCGTGCCATCAGATCGGCGGCCGCACGGATGCCCGTGTCGGGGGAGATGCTCTGGAAGTCGCGCCGCATGACTGCGCTGATGCGCTCGGAGGGATCCCGTCCCAGCAGGTCGCGCTCCTCCACCAGGCCCACCAGCGCTTCGTCCGTGACGACGGGAAGAGCGCCGATTCCGTGGCCCTGCATCAGGATGATGGCCGACTTGACGCTGCTGGAGGGATGGATGGTGATGATGTCCAGGGACATGACCTCCCGGACGCTCTTCATCAACTGAGGAACCCTTTCTTGCCCGCCGCTCGCCAGCAGGGTGAGCGAGCGCTCCGATCTTCCGGACCCCTCTCCGGGACCGTCAACCGAGTATAGCACGCGCTCTTCCCGCCCTTGAACGGAGAAAAGTACGGGTTTTTCAGTCCTCTCGCGCCCGGGGGTCAAGCCAGGGACACCTCTTTCTCTCCTCTTCTCAACTCAGCTGCCGGAGCAGCTCACGGACGTCCTCGTTCAGGAAACGGTACGCCCGGTTCATCTTCTCCTCCACCGGCGCAAGCCCGGAAAACGGCTCAGGGTACTGAACGTCCAGCTCGATGTAAAGCTGAGTGAGATCCGTAAAGAAGGGCTCGATGCGCAGGTCGTACGCCCCGTCCGTCCGCAGAACCACCCGGAATCCCGTCCCCTGACGCCCTTCGCCAAGCAGCGCTAAATGGCTGCGGAATCCCGCGAAGACGCTGTTCTCCAGCACCTCCGCCGCCGTCTCGCCCTCGCTCGGCAGAAACGCGGTCAACTTCACTCCAAACGTCAGGAACTGCTGGATGTTCAGATGCGTGCAGACAAGGTCGAACAGATCCAGGGTCCGCTCCTTGGCCGGCTCGAAGTGGAAGATGTTGTTATCGTTGACCTGGATCCGCCCGGGCTGGGGAATCTGTCCGCCCTGCACCACACAATCGTTCTCCGGGTTGGCCATCCGGATGCCGTCCGGCAGATGCTGGAGCGTTTGGAAGGGGTGGCGCTCCGTGACGGTGGCATACAGGCGGTTCAGCTCACCCGGTGTGAACTGACGCGTCGGGAACAGGATGCCGGTCGTCAGACGGCGGCAGTTCAGCAGTTCAACGTTCAGTGACATGGGCGGTCTCCATCTCGCGCCGGCCGGTGCAGCGGCCCTGCGCTCCCGCCATTGTAGCATGGCGGAGCCCGCTTTGAAGGCCGCCTTTTACTTCACCAGGATTCCCGGACGGAACACCGGCCCTGCCGGTCCCTGCACCTTGCGCAGCGGCCAGTCCGGCGTGATGGTCAGCACCTCCGGATGCGGCTCCATGGCCAGAATGGTATCCTCAGACTTCGCGCCGGTGACGGTGGGATTCCACGCGAACGCCTGGAACGGGGCGATGACCTCCTCGCGCTCCGCCGTCGCGCGGAACTCGCGGGCTTTGTAGCCCGTCGGTCCGCCCTGATGGTGCAGCTTCCACTCCTCCGGATAGCCCTGCTCCTCATAGGCCTTCAAGCCGGCCCGGAACGCATCTCCCACAGTGACGCCCGGGACCGTGTGGGCCATCAGAGCCGCATCCACCGTGCATGCCGCCTGGTGCCTGGCGATCAGCTCCGCAGAGGATTTCCCGAAATGCACAATGCGCGTCAGGGAGCAAATCAGGCCCTTCCACCGAGCGCCGCATGAGATCAGGCACATCTTCTCGATCCGCTTATCCGTCGGCACAGGATGGCGGAACCGGATGATGCGGTCATCGGCAGCCACGAGGATCGTCTGCGGAATGACCCCCTGAGACATGAGCAGCAGCGACAGCATCCCGGCCACTTCGTGCTCGGTCTGGCCCACTTCCAGGCGGTCGGCCACCTCCTGCACCACGATTCCGGCGATCTTACCCAGCGTCCGGTAGTTCTCCACCTCCTCTTCCGTCAGGGCAGCCCGGAGAGGGTACATCAGTGGCTCTATGCAGATGCGGTCTGGCAGCGGAACATCGGAGCCCCATTCGTCCGTCCCCACAAGAGCCGTGATGCGCTCCTGAAGCCCGCCTTCCCACCAGGGATAGGAAATGACATCCAGTCCCAGATCCCAGAGCTCCTCCTCGCGCATGCGGGGCTCTTCTATGTTGTCGCAGACCACGAATGCCCGGTCACGGGTGACCACCGCGGTGGAACCGCCCAGCTCGGTGGCCAGACCCACATGGTTGTCTGCTCCGCCGGTCAGCCAAGCGAAGTTGGCCTGGGTGGAGAATGCGGCTGCAGCCAGGTTCTGTTCCTCCAGCAACCCGCGCACCCGCCGGATCTTCTCATCAATCACTGCCATGCCCTGTCCTCCTGATCTATCCTCGCCCATAAAGTGGAGATGCCGCGCTATGTTTTCAAGAATACGGGGGATGAACGGCGGCGATGGCGGCAAGGATGTCCTTCGACGCAGCGCCTGCGGACTCCTGCCTGGGACTATCGCCTTTCCCGGCCGGCGCTGCCTACGAGCCGGATCTCCCGCACCACCTGCGCGCCTGCCATCTCGTTGAGGCGGTCCATGATATCCTGCCGGCGAAGGCTCAGCTCGGCCGCCCAGGTAGACGCGGCGGCGTGCACCCAGAGGATTCCCTTCTGAATGCGGACCGGCCGTACTTTCGAAGCGAGCTTCCTGCCGGCTGCTTCGTCCCAGTTCAGCAGCGTCTTCTGCTCTCTGAGCGCCTCCGTCAGGCCCAGGCTCTCCATCAGCCTGCCCATGACGCTACCCACGCTCTCCCATTTGCTGTCCTGCATCTCTCTCACCCTTCGAAAGACAGCATACCCTTCGAGACCCTGATGCGTCCCGCGAATGCGCCGTTCTGCCCGGGAAGATCCGATTCGCTGGCGGCTGCCGCAAGCGTCTGTTCCGCCTCCGATGCGGCCTGCATCAGGAGTCCGCGCCGCCTGTCATCCAGCTCCGCGAACACGTCGTCCATCAGCAGAACCGGCCACTCCCCAGTCTGTTCGCGGGCCAGTCTGGCCTGCGCCAGCCTGAGCGCCAGAGCCGCCGTCCGGCACTGTCCCCGCGATGCGAACGCCCTCCCGTCCAGGCCCCCGATGGTGATGGACACATCGTCCCGCTGCGGACCGGTCAGGGGGATACCACGCTCCAACTCTTCGCTGCGCCGGGCGGCAAGCGCAGACCTGACCGCGGACGGCCACTCTTCGAGAGATGGCGGCGCCGCAACGTCCGGGGCATACGCTAGAACCAGATCCTCCGCTCCCCCCGAAAGACGTCCATACAGCTCCCTCACCAGAGGAGCAAGATCCCGCAATAGCCGTTCCCTGCGAGCGCACACTCTGCCGGCGTAGTCTGCCAGCTGGGCATCCCAGACGTCCAGCGATGAAAGCGGCGCCAGTCTGTCCCGGATGTCCCTGAGCGCCCGGCTTTTCTGTTCCAGCACCCTCCGGAAACGGTTGTAGTCATACACATAACCCTGGCTGACCTGGGAGCCTGCCTCGTTCAGGAAGTCCCGGCGCAGGGACGGCTCACCCCGGACGATCTCTACATCATCCGAGGAGAAGCGTACACTGGCCGCCTCGCGGGCGTACACGCTCAGGGACGAAGCGCGCGAGCCGTTTGTCAGGAGCTCCTTCTTTCCCTCAGGCGTCAGCCGGACCGCGAGGTCCACGGGGCCTCGCTGCTCCCGCCAGATCCTTCCTTCGACAGTGAACCAATTTTCCCCCCGTCTGGCGAGCTCTCGCTCGCGTTCGGTCCGGTGGGACCGTCCACTGCAGACGACTGCGCACGCCTCCAGAAAGTTGGACTTGCCCTGGCCATTGTCCCCCAGAACTGCCCAGAACCCGGGCGTCAGTTCCAGCGTGGCGGGCTCCAGGTTTCTGAAGTTGAGTACGGTGATGCGTCGTATGTGCATGGTGCGGTCCTGCGCGGATGAGCATCCACGTCCCGACGCTCCGTTATAACTCAGTTCTGTATATACGGACCAGAAGTAATGGTTATATGCTCTGTGGATAGTGTGGGCGTGAGCTTAG
>JBBFLP010000019.1:2567-10642 GCA_037478975.1 Armatimonadota bacterium | reverse complement strand
GGCAGGTCGTAGGAGACCTCCGCGACGAGCTTTGGATCGTCATAATGCGCGGTGGCCAGCACGATGGCCTTTGCCAGGCGCAGTTGCTCCTCCGGGTCAGGCGAACTGGTGAAGATGCCGCTGCCGACGAACACGGCCTCGGCTCCAAGCTGCATCATCAGCGCCGCGTCGGCCGGAGTGGCGATTCCACCTGCGCTGAAGTTGGGGACAGGCAGCCGGCCATTTTCGTGGATGAAGCGGATCTGCTCGAACGGCGCGCCCAGCTGCTTGGCCAGCGCCATCAGTTCGTCGCCGCGCATGTTCTGGATGCGCCGGATGTCTTTCATGACCGCCCGCATATGGCGGACGGCCTCCACAATGTTGCCCGAACCCGCCTCGCCTTTGGTCCGGATCATCGCCGCGCCTTCCCCGATCCGGCGCAGGGCCTCGCCAAGATCCCGGCATCCGCAGACGAAGGGCACCTTGAAAGCATGTTTGTCAATGTGATGCTCCTCGTCCGCCGGCGTCAACACCTCGGACTCGTCAATGAAATCAACCCCCAGAGCCTCCAGCACCTGCGCCTCAGCGAAGTGGCCGATGCGGGCCTTGGCCATCACCGGGATGGTGACCGCGTCCATGATCTCGCGGATCTTCCGGGGGTCGCTCATCCGCGCCACTCCCCCCTCCGCCCGGATCTGCGCGGGCACCCGCTCCAGAGCCATCACGGCCACCGCTCCGGCCTCCTCTGCGATGCGGGCCTGCTCCGCGTCGGTCACATCCATGATCACTCCGCCCCGGAGCATCTCGGCAAGGCCGACCTTGGTCCTCCAGGTAGATTCCTGTGCAAACATCTTCTCGTTCCCCGCTCTATGGTGTATCGGTCAGTTGAAGCGCGCCTTCCGCGGCGGCCATACGGAAAGGGTGACGCTCATTGCCCTTCCGGAGTTCCGGTTGCGGAACCGGTTCCATCGCCGCTTGCTGACTCACGGACATTATACGTCAGTCGGCTGCCGGGCCGCCTGCCCGCCCTATTCCTCAGCGGCTGCGCGGGCTGTGTTGATCTCCCGGATAACGGCCGGGTCGAACTTGGCCGAGCGGCCATAGGTGTATAGCCCGTTGACCTCCTGCTCCACGTCCGTCAGCTGGGTGTAGACGAACCCCGACAGCGGCCGGCAGTCCAGCAAGGACAGGATGCACTCGCGGTAGCGCTTCAGGAACTCCTCCTCACTCGCTGGCCGCTCGCCGTATCCCCATCCCGCGTCCGGCGCGGCCCGGGCGGGATCCCACCAGATGCCGCCCACCTCGCTGGCAATGATGGGTTGCCCCCGGTAAGCCTCGCCCTTCGCCATTGCGGCGCGGTGCTTGCTTGCCGGCCCCTCCGGACCGGGCGGCCGGGAGTAGCGTTCCCGGAGGGCATCGCCGCTGGAGTCATAGTCGTGCACGTCTACGATGTCCGTCTCTGAGACGTGAGCCCAGCCGCTGGCGCTGCAGACCGGCCTTGAGGGATCCGCCTCGTGGGTCAGCCGGATCATCTCTTTCAAGAACTCCCTCTGCGCGGCGTCCTCCTCAAAGCAAGCCCGCTCGTTGAACGGCGTCCAGATGACAATGGAGGGATGGCTGAGATCCCGCCGCACAGCCTCCAGCCACTCCCTGCGGACGTTCTCCCGGGCTTCCGGCAGAGCAAGGTCCGTCCCCCAGTCCGGGAACTCGGCCCACACCAGGTAGCCTAGCCGGTCGGCCCAGTAGAGCGTGCGGGGTTCGAACACCTTCTGATGGAGGCGTGCGCTGTCGAAACCGTGGAGCATTGCGCGCTCGATATCCAGGCGCAGCTCCCGGTCGGAAGGGGCTGTATAGATGCCATCCGGCCAGTAGCCCTGGTCCAGAACGCCCCGGAACACATGGGGTCTTGCGTTGATCAGGATGCCGCCGCCGGAAACCTCGACGTCTCGTATTCCAAAGTAGCTGACGGCGCGGTCCAGCGCCTCGTTGCCGCGGAGCGCTTCCAGGGTAAGGTCATAGAGCTCCGGGCTTCCCGGTCCCCAGCCCACCGGAGCGGGGATGGCAATCTCCAGCCGGGCCCATCCCGGCGAGGCATCCGCCTCCGCACGGGCGATCTGCTGACCGCCGCGGGAGACCGTGGCCCGCACGCGCGCGCCGGACGGGTCGCCGTGAACGGGCGCCGTGATGCGCACCGTTCCCTCTTTCAGGGACGCCAGGATCGCAGGCTCCCGGACAGAAAGGCAGGGGACCGGCTCCAGCCACACCGTCTGCCATATGCCCGTGGAGCGGGTGTACTTGCACCCGTAGGATTCCCGCTCCGACTGCTTTCCGCTGGGGATGGCCGGGGATATCGGATCGAAAGCCCGGACTGCAACAAGATTCTCCCCCGGGCGGCATGCGTCCGTGATGTCCAGGGTGAAAGAGGTGAAACCGCCGCGATGCGAGCCCTGCTGCTGGCCGTTCACCCAGACTGTGGCTTCATAGTCCACGGCTCCGAAATGGAGCAGCAGCCTGCCGGCCAGCCATTCGGCGGGAACCTGGAAAAAGCGCCAGTACCAGACACAGTCCACCTGAGCAGGATCGCCGATACCGGACAGCGGCGCCTGATGCACAAAGGGGACAACAATGGTCCTGTCGCCGTGAGGCTCCTGGAACCACCCCCTGGCCTCTCCGCTGCAGTCCGGGTCGAAGGCGAATGCCCAGACGCCGTTCAGGTTGTGCCAGTGGTCGCGGACCAGGGTTGGCCGGGGATATTCGGGACGGGGAAGCTCTTGGACTTTCATTGCAGATGCTCCGGTCTCCGGTATTGTGCCGCGGAGGAGTATACCGGCCGACGGCCCCTTCCGCCAGCAAGGCACCGGCCAGGAAGGCCTTCCGGAATCCTAATCGTGAAATGCCGTAAAAGGAGTTCCGCATAGATGTTAAGCGTTGACACTTTGCGCACGTCTGAACGAAGCGGATTGCGATTATCTGAATCACACAGAGGAGGGAAGGCGGCAGTGGGGGACACATCCCTGTCGAGACGGCGTTTCCTGCAACTGGCCGGAGCGGGTTCAGCCGTGGCCCTGGCGCGCGCACTAGGGCTTCCCGGATCCCCGGGCAATGCGGCCCCGGCGAAGCCGAATGTGGTGCTCATTCTGGCGGACGACCTGGGATACGGGGAGCTAGGTTGTCAGGGGGCGAAGGACATTCCTACACCCTTCATTGACAGCATCGCCGCATCCGGGGTGCGATTCACCGACGGCTATGTCTCCTGTCCTGTCTGCAGCCCCACGCGGGCGGGCCTCCTGACAGGGAGATATCAGCAGCGCTTCGGGCACGAGTTCAACCCTGGCAACGTGGATGCCGCTGCGCCTTTTGGCCTGCCCAAGGAAGAGACCCTTCTGCCGGAGAGGTTGAAGGCGGCCGGCTACCGGACGGCTCTGGTGGGCAAATGGCATCTGGGCGTCCGGCAGGACTCGCGGCCACTGTCGCGCGGGTTCGACGAGTTCTTCGGGTTCCTGGGCGGGGCGCATGCGTATGTCCCGGCCGGCGACACTCCAGCCAATCCCATCTACCGCGGTGACTCCCCGGTAAAGGAGCAGGAATACCTCACCGACGCCTTCGCGCGGGAGGCGGAAGCGTTCATTGACCGCAACCATACGCGGCCATTCTTCCTGTATCTTGCGTTCAATGCCGTGCACAGCCCCCTTCAGGCTCCCGAGAAGTATACGTCGCGCTTCTCCTCCATCCCCGCGGGCAACCGGCGCACCTTTGCGGCAATGCTCTCCGCGATGGATGACGCTGTGGGAAAGGTGCTTCAGGCGCTTCGGAGGCACGGCATCGAGGAGAACACCCTGATCATCTTTCTGAGCGACAATGGCGGTCCCACGCGTCAGACCACTTCCAGCAACGGGCCGCTGCGCGGGTTCAAGGGACAGGTGCTGGAGGGGGGCATCCGGGTTCCGTTCATGATGCAGTGGAAAGGCAGGATCCCTGCCGGCAAGACCCTCTCCGCGCCAGTGATCTCGCTGGACATCGTGCCAACTGTCCTGGCCGCCGCTGGAATCTCGCAGCCAGCGGGGCTGGACGGGAAGGATCTGCTCCCCTTCCTGACACAGGAGCAGGCCGGCTCTCCGCATGAGGCGCTGTTCTGGCGGTTCGGCGATCAGAAGGCCGTCCGGCGGGGGGAATGGAAGCTGGTGACCCTCCCGGCTGAGGGAACTCGCCTGTATAATCTCTCCTCCGATATCGGAGAGGCCAGGGATTTGTCGGCGGCCAATGACGCCACCGTCCGCGAGTTGACCGGCCTGCTGGAGGAGTGGGAGAAAGGTCTGAAACCTCCGGCGTGGAAGCGCGCCCCGGCGCGTCAGGCCAGACCTGCGGCGCGCAAGCAGCGCAACGCCGCACCGCGCAGGCGGCAGACGAATACTGCGGCTCCCCGGGCGAACTGAATCTGCTCCGGAAGGGAAGGGTGGTCTCAGAGGGCGATGTCGGCGCGCGTTTCAGGCCGCGCCGGGAGCCGCGGTCTGCAGCTCGATGCAGGCGTAAAGTGACGGGAGGCGCGCCAGGAGCGGAGCGCAGCTGCGCACGATCTCTTCGGCCATAGGCACGCATTCCCAGGGACGCCATCTCTCGCCCGGGAACCAGAGGAGTAGAACGCCGGCGCATCCCTCACGGCAGGCCACCGGGATGCACAGTTGGTAGGCGCCCTCGTCGGTGAATTCGGTCCAGTGGACGAACTCCACGTCGGAGGAAGCGTCGGGCACCACCAGAGTCCGGCGTTCCTTCAGGCATCGGGCTGCCGCTCCGCCGGCAAACCCGTTCCGGCGGCCGGGCTTCAGGCTGAGCTTAGCTCCTGTCTCGATGCCGGTCTTCAGGGGCGGTGCGGCCGCTGAGACCACCACGGCATCCTCGTCCGGGATGACCGTCAGCAACATCGCCCGGGCGCTGTGCACGGCCCGGGCGGTCTCCTCGACGAACGTCTGAGCGAGCTGTGCGTCCGGAACGCGTGCGCACCTGGCCAGGACATCCAGCGCGGCCGTTACGCAGGCCATCCGGGATGCCAGCCGTCCTCCGGAGCCCGCGAGATGCCACACAAGCTGCGCGCAAAGGACTGTGCTGGAAATCCCCACCGCCATCAGCTCCACCCAGATGGCTGTGCGCACCTCGCCGAACGGGAACGCGCGGCACGCCGCGCTCCACGCCAGAGCCAGAAACCAGTTGCACAGCAGTCTGTGGAAAGGATCTCCCCAGCGCATCTCAGCCCGAGTCCGAGCGTAGGCGAAGACCAGGGCAAGACCGCTCAGCACCAGAAGCACGGAGTCTATGGCTGAAAGTCCGTTCGCAGCGGGAAAATAAGTCTGCGCGGGAAGCAGAGCCGCCCATACGGGGCAGAAGAAAAGCGCCAGCGCTGCGACGGTGGCCGCGCTGTAGCGTGCTGCAGTGCCCGCCTGCGCCTGCAGACCCCGTGTAGCGCTGTACGCGGACAGGATGCCGAGAGCCAGGACCAGCCGGCCAGCCACCCAGGGTTGCCATGGAAGCGGACGCCACCCGTCCGCGGAAGCGGGTGGGAGCCCCGGGAGGGGAAAGGCTTCAAGGAGGATCTGCTGACCGGTGAGGATCAGGAACAGAACGAAGCTGGCCGTGCATCCGAGCCACCACCCGCTGGCTTCGTGGCGGAAGCGCATCCAGCAATAGATAGCGGCCATCATGGATGCAATGGCCGGCGGAAGGTAGGCCAGGGCGGCTGCGGCAGGTTCGGCCAGCAGGCCCGCCTGAGCCGCCAGGAAGACCGTGAGTGAGAGGATCACGATGGCGGCGGGCCAGATGGCCTGGTGCGTGGCCGTCCGGCCGGCGCTGGAACCGGAGTCCGATGGGTTCTCGTCGAGCCAGGGTCGTGTCATGGATCGCAGCCGGGTGTTGCCTGCCAGTGATGTTTTCGGCAGCATCTGCGTGTTTGTTCAGGTACTGCCCGGGCCTCCGGCGTTGATCGTACAGCTATAATCGGAGGTGGTATGTTGGCATCCGGTTCCGTTGTGGTCGTACGTCTCTCCCGTCTTGCGGAAGCTCCTGTGGCGGATCCCATCATCCGGCAGATCCAGGAGTTGGAACCCGTCCGTCAGCCCTCTCACCGGGTCATCCTCTTCAACGATGACTACCACACGATGGACGAGGTGGTGCTTCAGATCCAGAAAGCCACGGGATACAGCCTGGAGAAGGCGGAGGCCATCATGTGGGAAGCCCACACGCGCGGACAGGCCGTGGTCTATTGCGGGGATCTGGAGGACTGCAACCGGGTGGCCTCCATCCTGGAGGACATCGGTCTACGCGTCGCTATCGAGCTCCTCTGAGGCTCAGGGCGTCCAAAACCCGCAAAACGCACAGTCCCCTGTGGCACACGCCTTGCACCCATGAAGGGTGACGGCGCACTGAAGACAGAAGCCGCCCCGGGGCTCCCTGAGAGGGAGCCGAACTGCACAGAAACAGACTTTCTCATCCCGGACCGACGGGGCCGAATGCAGGCTTTCCGGTCCGCAGGCAGTCCTCCAAGGAGATAATCATAAACCGATGATCCGCAAGTCCACCCTCATTTTCGCAATTATCGCTCTAGCCGCTCTGGCCACCGCCTCCGCCCACGCCAGCATCCTGGATCCTTCCACTCTGCCGTTCCCCGTGGAGGGGGCGGAGGGGATGACGATGGATCAGATGGACGCCGCCGTCCTGGCCGCCTACAACTCCGGCAACGGTTTCACCGTGCTGTTCCCGACGGGCTCTTCCGCGAGCAGTGCCGGAACGGCCCCGGCGTCCCTCTCGCTCAGCAGCTTCGGGCAGGGTGCGGGACTGCCCCCCGCGCCGCCCACGTTCGCCGGCATCCCGTCCATCCCGGCCGGTGGCGTTGCCCCGGCGACGGCGCCGATGGTCCCGGAGCCTGCCTCGCTGCTTGCGCTGGCCGCCGGCGCCGGCACGCTGGTTTTCAAGAGGAAGCGTTAGTTCCTTCCTTCGTCTCGAAGGTCCGCCGGACGCGCCCCGCAGGGGCGGCCCGGCGGGCCAACGACGCCAGGTTCCTTGCGCAAAAGGACAGGCCGGGGCTCTCTGAGAGCCCCGGCCTTTTCCCGTACCGGTCCATCAAGAATGAGTCAGGCCTTCCGTCCTGGCGGAGGGGAGTCCCTCCAAGGGTCAGGACTGGATGATTCCCAGCTCGGATGCCTTTTTGAAAGCCTGCACCCGATTGCGCACGCCGAGCTTGGCATAGGCCTTTCCCAGATGGAAGTCTATCGTGCGCTTCGAAACGCACAGGAGCTCGGCCACCTCGCTGGATGCGCGGCCGGAAAAGATCAGGTTCAGAATCTCGATCTCCCGGGAGGTCAACGCCTCCGGTCCCTGCTCCCGGGCTTCCTGCCTCTTGCCCGCAGCCTCCGTGGCGGGCCTGCTCTTGGTTCCCTCAGCTTCGCTAGACATGTTCTCCTTGCCCGTTCAGATCAGAAAAAGCAAAAAGTGAAACGAGTTCAATGATAATATGGCTGGAACGGCTGCCGTTCCGCCGCCGCCCGCAGTTTGTTCAGCGCCCGGATCTCGATCTGCCGCACGCGTTCGCGCGTGAGCTCCAGAACCTCCCCCACTTCGCGCAAAGTCATCCGGCGGTTGCCTGCCAGCCCGTAACGCCGTTCGATTACGGATCTCTCCTTTTCGTTCAGTACATCCAGAAGACGCCCCAGCACATCCAGCGATTCCGTCTGAAGTGCGATGGCTGCCGGGTCTTCGCCTCCCTGGATTGTCTCTGCGATGGGGAGATGGTCGTCGCCGTCGGCGGGGGAGTCGTCGAGTGAGAGCACCAGCTCCTGGGCGCTCATCAGCCGGGTGATCTGCTCCGGAGCAAAGCCGCTTCGCTCCGCGAGCTCGTCGTTGGAGGGTTCGCGTCCCAGCTCCTGGGCAAGCTCCTCCCGCAGACGCGCCAGCCGCCTGAGCGTCTGCAGGACATAGGCGGGGAGCCGGATGGCGCGAGCCTGCTTCTCCACAGCGCGCGCGATGGACTGCCGGATCCAGGAGACGGCGTACGTGCTGAAACGGAAGCCCCGCTTCCAGTCATAGGCCTCCACGGCCCGCATCAGGCCGAT
>JBBFLP010000019.1:0-2467 GCA_037478975.1 Armatimonadota bacterium | reverse complement strand
GCCGCCTGCGCTTTTGCTCCCATTCCACTCGCCTCCAGCCGGAACTGAAGGCGGACTTCCGGACTTCGGGCAGGGGTGCTTGATGCCTGAGAATGACCACAAATAATAGCTATTCGCGCCCCGGATGCCCGCAGCTCTTGGTCCGCAGCCCCTTCCCATAGAAGGGACCCTTATGCTTTCCCACCGTCCTTATCCGAAGAGCGCCTTCCTGCCGGGTGTTGTGTCCCGGAGGGTGTCTTCAGCGCTACTACTAGTAAAACGATTCAGCCTTCCGGCGTGTTCCATTGCCTCGCGACATGGTTGCAAGACGTCCGGGCGCTATATCTTTCTCTGCCGCATAATGCGTGCTGAAATGTCAGACTCATCCCCCCTTGATTCAGAAGAGCTTCATTCGCTCCTCTACGGAGCCGATCCCCTGGAAGGTGTGGTGGGGTGTGAGGTCGCCGACGCGCCGCAGGGAGGAGTATGCCGTGCTGTCCTCTACCTGCGCCGCGGCGATCAGGTCGTCTGTGAAGAGCGCCCCTTCCGTCCGTGGATCGTCACGGACCGGCCGTCGCTCGCCGGAGCCGCTTCCTCAAGCCGTCTGGAGGGGGAAGGCCTGTTCTGGCTTCACGAGTTCCCGGATCTGGAGTCCTTCCGGCAGGCCAGATCCGCGCTGGAGCGCGAGGGGGTGCGTCACGGGACCGACGCCGTGGCCTATCCGTCTGCCGTGCGGCAATTCCTCCTGAGGAGCGGTGTGACCTTCTTCAAGGGGATGCGTTTCCAGGATGCAGTCCGGATGCAGGTGGACATAGAGACAGCCACCCTGTCTCCCCAGGATCCGGACGCGCGCATTCTCATGGCCGCGGTGACCGGAAGCCGGGGTTTCAACGAGGCGGTGCGCGGCAGCGAGGCGGAGATCCTGCAGCGTCTGAACGCGCTCGTGAAGGAGCTAGACCCGGACATCATCGAGGGGCACAACATCTTCGGGTTCGATCTGCCGTATCTGGCAAGGCGCGCGGAGGCTCTGGGTGTGCCGCTGGCGTGGGGCAGGGACGGGTCGGAGGTGCGCTTCGCCTCTTCGCGCGGCGCCCCGATGGGAGGTATTACCCGTCCGTTCACACCAGCGTATGTGTTCGGGCGTAGCATCGTGGACACTCTGCTTGCCGTACAGCGCTATGACGTTGGACGCTCCGAGATGTCGAGCTACGGGCTGAAGGAGGCTGCGGCTCACCTCGGCGTCCGCGAGCCGGGCCGTGTTATTCTGGACCGCCGGGAGATGGAGCGCCTCTGGCAGGAGGATCCGGAGACGGTTGCGCGATACGCCCTTCAGGACGCGCAGGAGACCGCAAGCCTGTCCGCCATCGTCACCCCGCCGGATTTCTACGTGGCTCAGATGGTCCCGGATTCGTTCCAATCCTCTGCGACAGGCGGGACAGGCGAGAAGATCAATCTGCTGATGGTGAGGGCCTACCTGCGGCGGGGACACGCCATCCCACGGCCAATGCCCGGCCGGCCGGTTCCGGGAGGGTACACCGAGCTGCGCCGCGCCGGTCTGGTGGAGCGGGTGGTGAAAGCGGATGTGGAGAGCCTGTATCCCAGCCTGATGCTTGCCCGGGAGATAGCGCCATCCTCGGACCGGCTGGGAGCCTTCCTGCCGATGCTGCGGGAGCTGACCGCGCGTCGGCTGGAGGCGAAGGCCCGCAAAGCGTCTGCTGGCGGTGTGGAGCGCGCTTACTGGGATTCGCTACAGGCGTCCTACAAGATCCTCATCAACTCGTTTTACGGGTATCTGGGCGCTGCGTTTTTCTTCAACGATCCAGACGCAGCGGAACGTGTGACGCGGGGAGGCCAGCAGCTGGTGCAGCAGGTGGTTCGAGAGATCGAGCAGCTGGGCGGAAGCGTCATCGAGGTGGACACGGACGGGGTCTATTTTCAGCCGCCGCCGGGCGTTGAGACTCTGGAGGAGGAAGAGGATCTCATCCGGCGCGTCTCTGAGCGGCTGCCCGAAGGCATCCATCTGGCGCACGACGGGCGCTGGCGGGCGATGATCTCCCTGAAGGTCAAGAACTATGTCCTGTTCGGATACGACGGCGCGAAGGTCTTCAAGGGAGCTGCCCTCCGGTCACGCGCAGACGAGCGCTTCGGGCAGGAGTTTTTGGCGCGGGCTGTGGACCTGATCGCGGAGGGGCGCAAAGAAGAGGTGGGAGAGCTCTACCGGGACTATATGCGGCGTATCGAGGAGGGACGGCTGCAGTCCCGGGAGTTCTGCAGGCGGGAGCGTGTCACGGCCAAGGCCCTGCAGGGCCGTTCTCTCCAGAGGGCGGCAGACGCCCTGGAGGGAGCCTCCCAGGGAGACTACCTGCTGCTTTACCGCCGCGTGGACGGGACGCTTGCGCGCATCGAAGACTATGCTGGCGATGAGGACCGGGAGTATCTGAAGGAGAAACTGTATCGCTTCGCCTGCCGGCTTGAGCCTGCCCTGGGG
>JBBFLP010000018.1:20030-22616 GCA_037478975.1 Armatimonadota bacterium | reverse complement strand
TTTTTCCTGGTGTATGTCTCGCTCATCGGATTGATGCCGAACATCCGCGAGGTGTTTCAGTATCACGGCGCAGAGCATCGTGCCATAAACACCTTCGAGGCAGGGCGTCCGCTGGAGCTGGACCAGACCCGGGACTTTGGCGTCATTCACGTGCGCTGCGGGACGAATTTCATCCTGATCGTGCTTGTGCTGAGTATTTTCGCGTTCTCGTTCCTGCCGTGGACCAGCCCGATCGAGCGCGTTCTGATGCGGCTGGCATTGCTTCCAGTGGTGGCGGGAGTCGCCTACGAGATCATCCGGTTCGCTGCCCGCAGACCCGGCGGGTTGCTAAGAGTCCTGCTGGCACCGGGATTGTGGCTCCAGCGCATCACCACCCGCCCGCCGTCCGATGATCAGGTGGAGGTGGGCCTGACAGCCCTGAGGGCGGTCATCGAGGCCGAGAACGGCGAAAAGCAGAAAGAGACGGCAGAGCCCTCCCCGGCGGCTGCCGCAGGCTGAGGTTCCATGATAGATGCGCTGGAAGCGGTCGAGCGCCGCTTCGAGGACATCACCCGTCAGATGAGCGACCCCGAGATCGCTGTGGACCACGCGCGTCTGCAGCCTCTCGCCCGCGAGCACGCCCGCCTGCAGCCCCGTGTGGACGCCTACCGCCAGCTGAAGAAGCTTCGCGCAGAGATCGCAGAGACAGAATCGCTCCTGCGGGACAGCTCCACGGACCAGGAGCTTCGCGAGATGGCCGAAGCCGAGCTGGACGAGCTTCGCCGCCGGGAAATCGAACTGCAGGAGCGTTTGAAGATTCTCCTCCTGCCTTCGGACCCGAACGACGAGAAGGACGTCATCCTGGAGGTGCGCGCGGGAACGGGGGGAGACGAGGCCGGCCTCTTTGCGGGAGACCTGGTCCGGATGTACACCCGTTTTGCCGAGCGCCGGGGATGGAAGGCCGAGATGATGTCCTGGACGGAGTCTTCCGCAGGCGGGTTCAAGGAAGCCGTCCTTTCCATCCAGGGTCCGGGGGCGTACAGCCTGCTCAAGTTCGAGAGCGGGGTTCACCGGGTGCAGCGCGTTCCTGTGACGGAGTCGGGCGGACGCATCCACACCTCGGCAGCCACGGTGGCGGTGCTGCCGGAGGCGGAGGAAGTGGAGGTGGAGATTGACCCGAAGGATCTGGAGGTGGATACCTTCCGCGCCTCCAGCGCCGGCGGGCAGCACGTCAATAAGACGGATTCCGCCGTCCGCATCACGCACATCCCCACGGGCATCGTGGTCAGCTGTCAGGACGAGCGTTCCCAGATCCAGAACCGCGAGAAGGCCATGCGGATGCTGCGGGCTCATCTGCTGGAGCGTCAACGGCGTGAGCAGGAAGAGGCGGTGGCCAGCTCCCGCCGGATGATGGTGGGTTCCGGCGACCGCAGCGAAAAGATCCGCACTTACAACTTCCCCCAGGGGCGGGTTACCGATCACCGGATCGGGATGACCGTCTACAACCTGCAGGAGTTCCTGGACGGTGACATCCAGGAGATGCTGGATGCGCTGGTCCGCCACGACCAGGCACGCCGGCTGGCTGAGGGCGAGGCCGGCGAACTGTGAGCCGGGCGGCCGCGGCGCGGAGCGTGCAGGCTCTGCTGGATGAGGCGCGCCGCCGGCTGGCAGAGGCGGGTGTCGAGACTCCGGGGCTGGACGCGCAGGTGCTCCTGGCCGAGGCGATGGGCTGCCCGCGTGCGGCGTTATTCGCCCGTGCCAGAGATACCGTCGCCCCGCCTGTCGAGGAGGTCTTCCGCGGTTTTGTGGAACGCCGCGCTGCGCGCGAGCCTGTGGCGCGCATCCTTGGCCGCAAAGAGTTTTACGGTCTTTGGTTTGAGGTGACGCCGGATGTGCTGGTGCCCCGGCCTGAGACTGAACTGCTTGTCTCGCTGGGTTTCGAGCAGCTCCGGGCGATGAAGGGACCGGTGCGCGTGCTGGATGTGGGCTCCGGTTCCGGCTGCGTGTCGGTCTCCCTGGCAAGGCTCGCCCTGGATCACGGGCTGAACATTTCAGTGACCGCCGTGGACTCCTCAGCAGGAGCTCTGAACGTGACGCGGCGGAACGCCGAAGCCCACGGCGTAGCCCCCTGCATCCACTGCGAACTTGCGGACGCGCTGGATCCCCGGTGGTCACCACGGGGAGTGCCCTTTCACATGCTCGTCTCCAATCCTCCGTATGTGGCCTCGGAAGAAATAGACCGGTTGCAGCCGGAGGTCTCCCACTGGGAGCCGCGTGAGGCGCTGGACGGCGGCGCGGACGGGCTGGATTTCATCAGCGGCTTATTGAGGCGCATCCCCGGCCTGGTGGCCGGAGGCGGGGTGGTTCTTCTGGAGGTTGGGGCAGGGCAGGCTGCAGCTGTAGGGGAGATGGCTGCGGCAGCCGGTCTGCGGATCCTGACCACACACCCCGACCTCGCCGGCATCCCGCGCGTGGTGGAGCTTTGCAGACAATGAACCTTGTAACACTCTCTGCATCCGGCCGGCTCACACCGCCCGTGCACGATGAGATCGTCAAATGCATCCAGGACGGCGGGGTCATCGTCGCGCCGACGGATACCGTCTACGG
>JBBFLP010000018.1:0-19930 GCA_037478975.1 Armatimonadota bacterium | reverse complement strand
TCAAATGCATCCAGGACGGCGGGGTCATCGTCGCGCCGACGGATACCGTCTACGGCCTATTCTGCAATGCGCTGGACGCGGTGGCCGTGGAGCGGGTATGCGCCATCAAGGGACGTGAAGCGGCCCGGGCCATGCCCGTCGCCGTGGCGGGGGTGCGTGAGGCCCGGCTGCTGGTGCGGGAGGTGCCGGATGCTGCCCGCCGCCTGATGGAGCGGTTCTGGCCCGGTGCTCTGACCATCGTCCTGCCTGCGGTGCCCGGACTTCCGGGCCCTGTGGCGCCGGAGGGGAGCGTGGGGGTGCGTGCCCCCGGGCACGGCTGGCTTCTCCGCCTTCTGCGCGACACCGCTCTTCCCCTGGTGGCCACCAGCGCCAACCTCTCGGGCGGACCTCAGCCCACCTCCCTGGACGTGGTGGCGCCCGAAGTGCTCGAAGCGGTCTGCTTTGTGGTGGACCAGGGTGCGCTGCCTGCCGGCAAACCCTCTTCCGTGCTGGATCTTTCCGGCGCCCGCCCGCGCCTGCTGCGCGAAGGAGTGCTCTCGCGGGAGGAACTTTCGGTTGCGCTTGGCGCTCCGATTCTCTAGAATGCTTCGGGCACTGCTGCGATCCTCCGGGCTTTCCGCCTGCGCATAGACTTCAAGCAAGGAGGCTCCTCAGAACACTTTGGGCGTTACCTTCAGGTCTGCTGTCATTGGCGTCATCCTCGTCGCCGTCGTCTGCTGGGTGGTCACTTACGCCGAATGCGTCAGCGCGCGCATCCAGATCGGCTTTCTGCAACTTCCACCGGTCGTGCTGGGGTTCCTGGTCTTCATCGTGCTTGCGAACACCGTGGTGCGGCGCATCAGCGCCCGCCTGGCTCTGACGAACGCCGAGATCGTCACCATTTACGCGATGATGCTCATGGCCGCCATGATCTCCAGCCGCGGGCTGATGGAAAAGGTCATGCCGGTCATGATCGCCACCAACTACTACGCCAATCCGGGAAACGAGTGGGATCGCCTCTTCTATCCGTATATGAAGAAGTGGCTGGTCGCGTTCAACCCCGAGGGCGAACCGATGCAGATGGTGGCGCGGGCTTATTACGAGAAGCTCCGCAGCGGGGAGAGTATCCCCTGGGGATTCTGGGCCGTCCCCCTGACCATGTGGGGCATCTTCTCCCTGTTCATTTTCGGAGCGTTCCTCTGCCTGGCGTCCATCATCCGGCGCCAGTGGGTGGATAACGAGAAGCTGGCGTTTCCCCTGGCGCAGCTGCCGCTGGATATGCTGCGGGAGGGGCAGCAGGGGTCGCTGTTCAGCAATCGCCTCACTTGGGTGGGTTTCGCCATCCCGGCGGTCATCTTCGGGCTGAACGGCCTGCACAACTTCTTCCCGAACGTGCCTGCCGTCCGGCTGGAACAGAGCCTTACCGCTTACTTTGTGCCCGTGCAGCCGTGGATCACCGTGTACCCCACCACGATGTATCTCAGCTTTGCCGCCATCGGGCTGTTCTATCTGCTCCCCTCCGACATTCTGTTCTCGCTGTGGGCGTTCTTCCTGTTCATGCGCTTCCAGACCTTTATGGCCGGCGTCTACGGGGCACAGGTGGACCTGATGCCGCTTTATCCCTGCTACAAATTCATGGGGTATCAGGCGGTGGGGGCCTATATCGTCATCGCCGCCTATATGATCTATACGGCACGCCCCCATCTCCGGCGGGTCTGGGCTAACGCCACGGGCAAGCGGGCCATAGACGACTCCAACGAGCTTCTCCCATACGGCGTGGCGTTCTGGGGGCTGTTCGTGTTCCTGGCGCTGGCCGCCATCTGGCTCTGGGCTGCCGGGATGAGCCTCTGGCTGGCGGCGTTCGAGCTGTTTGTGTTCGTCTTCATCGTGGCTCTGGTGCTTGCCCGCAGCACCTCCGAGGGTGGTCTGCTGATGACGGAGACCTCCTTCCGTCCGGTGGATATCATCCGCGTGTTCGCCGCCCCGCACACGCTGGGGCCGCAGAACCTGACGGCGATGGCCTTCTTCGACACGGCTTTTCTGCGCGACCAGCGGGGACTGCTGTTGACGGGTTTTCTGGACACTCTCAAGATCTCCGACGGGACGGGGATGCGGCGCCGCTCCTTTTTGCCGCTGTTTGTGGGATCCATCATACTGGCGGCGATCGTGGCCGGGGTGCTGCAGCTGGTGTATCCGTATATGCTCAAGGGCGCGTTGAGCATGTATTCTTATCCCTATACGGACAACGCCCAGTGGGCGTGGAATGACTACACCACGCATATGCGGGAGATCGAGAATCCCACACCCGGAGGCGATCCTGCCCTTCTATCCAACCGCATCTGGCTGGGGGTGGGTCTTGCGTTCACGGCGTTTCTCGCCTGGATGCGGGTCACTTTCTTCTGGTGGCCGTTCCATCCGCTGGGATATGCCCTCGCGCCGTCATGGACCATGTATAACTTCTGGTTCCCGTGTTTCGTGGCGTGGGTGTTCAAGACCATCCTGTTGAGGTACGGAGGGATGCAGCTCTACGCGCGGGCGCGTCCGCTGTTTCTGGGACTCATTATGGGCGAGTTCATCGCTGCCATTTTCTGGACGGCCGTGAGCGCGGTGCTTGATGCTCCGGCCCCTCAGTTCCCCTGGCCGTAATGGGACGCATACTGCCGCTTCTGCTCGCGCTTTTGACCGCCGGCTGTTCCGGCGGTCCCGGCGCCGCGTTGCGGGAGATCCAGGGTGACCTGGAGCGGGCGGGGCGGCTGCTGGAGATGAACCGCTTCAAGGAGGCACGCCGCGTGCTTTCGGATGTGCGCTCCCGGCATCCGCGGGACTGGCAGGTGGCCTCGTCTGTCTTCGTATTCTGGGTGGACGCGGGCCGGCTGGACGAGGCCGCTCGCGCCGGTCAGGACATGGTTGAGGCGCGGGACCGTCTGGTGGAGCCGCGCCCTCTCTCTCGGAAGGAATGGTCGCGCATCGTCACTCAGGTGGCCACCGCGGTGATGGAGGACGGTGACGAAGGCCGGTCGGAGGAGCTGATGGAGCTCGCGCTTGAGCTGGACAGCTCCAACCCGGATGCCGCTAACGGGGTCGCCTGGCTGCTGGCGGAGCGCGGACAGGATCTGGACCGCGCTCTGGTGCTGGCCAGAAGGGCTGTCCGCCTCAAGCCGGAGGCGGGCTACATTGTGGACACGTTGGGCTGGGTCTACTACCGCCAGAAGCGTTACGATGAGGCCGAGCGGTGGTTGATCCGCGCTGTTCAGCTCTCGCCCGGTTCATCGGAACTTCGGCGGCACCTGTCCGAAGTCCATCTGGCCCGGGGGAACCTGCCCTCGGCATATGTTGAGGCGCGCAAGGCGGCCCTGCTGGACCCTTCGGCCCGCGAGGCCAGAGCCCTGCGCGCCCGGATCCAGAAGCTTTACAATCCTCCCGGCCCTCTCTAAACGGCGTCTTTGGCCGCGCTCAAGCCCCCGGGTGGTTACTTGATGGTCCCGGGTTGCAGGACGCTCAAAGGGATTCTGCGGCTGATGGCTACCTCGCCATCCACCTCGCGGATCTGGAGGGTGATGAGCGGGTCGTCCCGATCCCAGTCAATCAACACCGTGCCGAAGTTGTCGCCCCAGGCCATGGTGCCCACCCGGTGGCGGTTCACCTCCAGCGGACGCCAGCGCAGCGAGGATGCGTTCAGCGAGCTGGACGTCAGATCAAACAGCGGATAACCCACGCCGCCGTCCATCATAGAGAGCTCCGCCAGATGACGGTCGCCGCTCAGGAAGATGACACCGGCAGCGCCGGTCTTACGGATGAGTTCGAAAAGCCGGTCCCGCTCGTGGGGGAAGTTCATCCATTTCTCCCAGCCGTGATCCTCCGGCACCACCTGAATGCTGGATGCGATTAGCCGGATCTCGGCGGGCTTCTTCAACTGCTCTTCCAGCCACTGCCACTGCTCCTCGCCCAGCAGCGTGGCTGCAGGGTCGAGGTTCGGACCATACGGGCCGGGGCTGGTGTCCGACTTCGGTTTGCGGAACAGGGGGCTCCGGAAGTAGCGCGTGTCCGGCAGGATCACCTGAACCCTGCGTCCCTCCGGGCCGAAGATGGCGGCGTCATAGACGCCGGGTTTTCCCTCGCGTGAGGGATCAAACGGCGGCCCGAAAAACCGGCGGAATTCCTGCTGGGACTCCACCTTCTTCGGGTACTCGGCTCCGGCGTCGTTGGCGCCGTAGTCGTGGTCGTCCCAGACCGCCATCAGCGTGCAGGACTCACGCAACCGCCGGAAGCCCGGGATGGCTCCTAGGGTCTCGTATTTGGCCCGCATCACGCTCATGTCCTCGGTGTCGGCGTAGATGTTGTCCCCGATGAACAGGAAGAGCTGGGGCCGGAACTCGTTGATGGCGTCCCATACTGGCTGCGGCCGGTCCTGGCGGGCGCAAGACCCGAATGCGATCCTGGTGATGGTCTGCTGCAGGTCGGGAGCGGCGTTGCAGCAGACTGCGGCAAACGTCACTAAGGCCGTCAGAGCGGCCGGTGCGATCCTTCGTCTCACAGGCGTCCTCCGCACGCTCCGGCTTAGTGCGCCGGGGCGTGCCGTCTGGAAGTTTAGCGGTGGGTGGCGCATATCGCCACAGTCTTTTGCCGCATCTGCCCGGAGGGGGTGGAAAGCGGAGCCGGGAAGGTTTCAGGGTCAAAACCGGGGAAGCATCCTGCCGGGAGACTTCGCCTTGCGTCTGGAAGACATACAGCTGGAAGGGGCCGGGGCATTCCTGCCCGGTGATGCCTCCTTCGCGGTCCGGCGCTTCCATCTTGAGGAGCCGTGGCCGTGGATCCTGTGCACGGAGAAGATACTGCTGCGGGTGGATCAGCGCGGACCGGACTATCTGCAGCTGGATCCCCCGGCCGGTACCGTGCTCTTCAAACGGGAGTCCCACCAGCCTTATTCCAGTCTGGTGGTGTGGATCCGCCCCCGTGACGGGAGCGCGTTCCCCAATTTCTGGGCTCCAGGGCCGTCGTCCGGCAGGGAGCCGGAGTCGTTCGAGGCGGTCTACTCACCCGAAGCCGCTCTCTACACTGTGCGGGACTCTGGGCTCGTGTGCCGGACGGAGCTCTGTGTCCATCCCGGAATGCCCGCCATGCTGATGAGCGTGGAAGTGGAGAACGTCTCCGGCAACGCTGTGGAATTCCTTCTGCTTCCGGCCCTCCGGCCTCATTTCGCTGCGTTCAGTCTGGCCCCGTGGGACGTTCCCGCGCTCTATCAGCGCATCGGTTATTCCAACGAGGCCGCCCAGACGTTCGATCTGGAGCTTCGCAGCCCGGCCGGTATCCCCTCCCAGCGTCAGTATGCGCTGATGTTGACCGATCTTGACCTACCGGATGCCGTCTGGCTGGACTACAGACGCTTCATCGGCGCCGGGACCTTCGAGATGCCTGCCGCCCTTGCCTCGCCAGGGCCTTCGGATGTGGATTGCTCTGTGAGCTTCCCGTTCGGGCACTACAGCCCCGCGAACTCGGTGAACGGGTACCAGGGGGTCATCGCTTTGTCGAAGCGGGTGACGCTGGATTCCGGCGGCAAGACGTCCTTCACAATGGTGTTCACGGGCGCCGGAAACAAACCGCCGGACCGTCAGGCCCTCGATGCGGCCGTACGGCTGCTGGAGTCCGGCGCGATCCGGGAGGCCCGTTTGGCGCACCGCAGAGAGTTCACGGTTCTGTCAGAGACGCGTTCCATCAGGACGCCGGACGAGTGTCTGAACCGCTACGTCAACGAGTTCCTTCCGCTGCAGCTGAAATGGGTCATCCTGCTGGATCGTGGCTGGCCCACGGGTTTGCGGGGCGTCCGGGACTGCGCTCAGGACACGGCCGCGCTCATCCCTCTGGATCCCTCGCTGAGCCGCCGCCGCATTCTGGAACTGTTCCGTGTGCAGCGAAGTGACGGTTGGTTTCCGCGCCAGTATGCCATAGACGGGGACGCATCCCGGCACGATCTCAGACAGTATGTGGACGGCGGGGTATGGGTGTGGGAGCTTCTGTACGAATACCTCTGCTGGACCCGTGACTTCGCCATCCTGCAGGATAAGCTGCCCTGGCTGGACGATGCTTGCCCGGCTCTGCTCCTGGAGCACGTCCGCAGAATCGTAGGGTACTATACGGCCGGTAGGAACCTGGGGGAGCACGGGCTGTGTCTGATACGCGAAGGCGACTGGAACGACTCTGTGAACCGGGCCGGGCTAGAGGGACGCGGCGAGAGCGTCATGGTCACGTGCCAGGTGGTTCTTATGCTCCGGCAATGGGCCGATCTGCTCGACCGGCTGCCGCGCCTGGCTCCCGAAGCAGTGCAATCGGTGGCCATCAACACAGAGGAGGCGGCGGATGCGAGGCAGGCGGCACGCTTTCTCGGGGAAGCGCTCAGGATTCACGCCCTGAACGAAGAGGGATACCTGAACGGCGTCTTCACGGACCGGGGCGAGTGGGTATTCTCTCCGCAGGACCCGGACGGAGCCAGGCGGGTCAACGTTCCGGTGAACAGCTTTGGCATGATCTGCGGCTTGCTGAAACGGCGCGAGGTGGAGCGGGTGTTGTCGGTCATCCGCTCGTTGAAAGGTCCGGATGGCTTTCCGCTGTTTCACCCTCCCATCGGCGACCCTCCGATCGCGGGGCTGGGGCGTATTGGTGAGGGGGATCTTGCTCCCGGCCTGGGGGAGAACGGGACAGTCTATAATCACGGCTGCCACGGTTTCCTGGGCCGTGCGGCGGCCGCCGCCGGCGAAGCGGATTTGCTGTATGAGATCCTGAGATATATGCTGCCCTATGACCAGGACTGCCATCCTGTCGGACGGAGCAAGACGGCTCCCTATGCTGTGGTCAACCACTGGATGGCTGCGCCCGGGTTGGAGGGCAGGGGAGGGGCAGCATTCCTGTCCGGCAGCATCAGCACGGCGCTGCGGAACGTTTACGGTGGGCTTTTTGGCATACGGCCTTGTCCGGAAGGCCTTGCCATTGCGCCCTGCTTGCCGTCTTCCTGGGAGGGCGTGTCGGCGCGCTTCCGTTATCTGGAGTGCAAAGTAGAACTGCAAGTCCGGCGTTGCGGGTCCGGTGAGCGGCCGTGGATCCTGGCCGGCGGCGAGAACGTGGCCGAAAAATGGACCGATCCCGTCACTGAGGAGGCCGTTCCCCTGGTGCCCGCCGTCACGTTCGAGAATGCCCGTGAGATCCTGATAGAGGCCGCAGTGCCCTGAAAGTTTGGCGAAGGAGGGGCGCGCCGTCCGGTCGCGCGCCCGAGGAGTGTGAAAGACTATGAGCAGAGCATCGGGAAGAAGAACGCGGGGAGGTGCGCTGATCGCGGCGGAGAGACGCAGGCGCATCTATGACCTTGCGCTCCGGCGCGGGGCGGTGAGCGTTTCGGAACTGGCGGCGGCGCTGCGTGTCGCTGAGAACACCATCCGCAATGACCTGGACGCGCTGGAGCGCGAAGGGAAGCTTCAGCGCTCCCATGGCGGAGCCGTTCTCAAGGACCAGGGCCGGCCGGCGCCTCCGTATCAGGAGATGCGCGTCTCTCATCTGGTGGAGAAGTCCTGGATCGGCCAGGCGGCCGCGCGCTTTCTGCCGGATACCGGCAGCGTCTTCATCAACTCGGGCAGCACGGCCTACCAGCTGGCGCTGAACATCCGGGAAGGGATGGGCTTTCAGGTCACCACCAACTCACCGGAGATCGCTGTTCTGGTCGCCTCGAACACCAGCGTGCCCGTGGATCTGCTGGGAGGCCGGATGCTGCGCGATTCCCTTGAGACGGATGGCTCCCTCTCGGAAGATCCGCTGGAGAGCCTTTACTGGGATGTGGTGTTCTACGGGATGACCGCCATTGATGCGGAGCACGGCATCACCAGCACCAGCCTGCAGGCTGCAAAGCTGGACCGGCGCGTTCTGAGTCACGGCCGACGGGTTGTGGGTCTCTGCGACTCATCCAAGTTCGGCCTTTACGCCAGCGCGAAGGTCGGTCCGCTCACCCTGCTGGACGTCATGGTCACGGACTCGAAAGCCCGCCCCGAGCATATTCAGATGCTTCAGGATGCGGGCATCGAAGTGGTGGTGGCCGATGGCCCCCCACAGGTCGGCGAGGAAGGCTGAGCGACCCCGCTCTTTTTGTGTCAGGCGGCGCGAAGCTCCTTGTAGCGGGAGGGGGCTTCCAGCACCTTGTCCACAAATACAGCGACGATCTCCGGGTCGAACTGGCTCCCGGAGCACCGCCGCAGCTCCTTGACCGCTTCAACCATCGGGATGCGGCCGCGCCACGGGACGTCTGACGTCAGAATGTCGAACGTCTCCGCCACGGCGATGATCCGGGCGCCCAGCGGGATGTCCTCTCCGGCCAGCCCGTCCGGGTAGCCCCGGCCGTCCCATCGCTCGTGATGATGCCGGATGGCCGGCAGCGCGCCCTTGAGTCCCTCGATCTTCTCCAGGATGCGGATGCCGATGACGGAGTGCAGGCGCATCGCCTCAAGTTCTTCTTCCGAGAGTTTGCCCAGTTTGTTGACGATGGACTTTGAGACGCCTATCTTGCCGATATCGTGCAGGCTGGCTGCGTAGCGCAGGTCGGACATCTCTTTCGGGGACAGACCCAGCTGCTCCCCGATGGCCAGACAGTAGGCTGTCACCCGTTCCGAGTGGCCCAGAAGCCGTTCATCCTGTTGTCCTGCCGCTGTCAGCAGAGCGCTGGTGGCCTGGTCATACAGTTCGATGACCTTGCTGTCCTCATCCGGTGTCGTTTTCAGACTCATTTTGCTTGTGTTCTCCGAACCTTCGTGGTCCAAACGGCGGAGGCTTCCGGATCGTGTGCCACCAGCCATCCGGCAGCTCCGCTTGCCCGAGCTCCGGTCCCGCGCCTGGCAAAGCGCGAGCCCATGTGTTTGTTCCGTACAGGGATGCGGTTTCTGAGAAACCGTCATTCCGTTGTCTCTCTCCCTCGCTCCGCTATTTTCGGGCTCATCGTGTCCCTTCTGCAGGTAGCGCCCGGGTAGATGTCGAAATCCCTGCCTGGTTGCCAGCCGGGCAAAACGAGGAGCTGGAAGGCCAAAAGGCGAGGAGAGAGACTGTGGCATCAGAGCAAAAAGAGCTCACGCACCGCGAGCGCTGGGTTCGCACCATGCATTTCGAGCCCGTAGACCACGTTCCGGACGAGGAGTTCGGATACTGGGCGGAGACGTTCGCAGCTTGGCACGAGCAGGGGCTTCCGAAGTGGGTGGATTCCAATCCAGTGGCGGATCTGTATTTCCGCTTTGCTCCGCGGCATATGGCTCCGGTCAACGTGGGTCTGCTGTACTGGTGGGAAGAGAAGGTTCTCTCGGAGGACGAGCGCCACATCATCAAGGTGAATGCTGGCGGCGTTCACTGCATGGTGATGAAGGACGGCTCCAGTAGAATCCCGAAATACATCCGGTTTCCGCTGGAGAGCCGGGAGGACTGGGAGAAGGAGTTCCTGCCGCGCCTTGCGCTTGCCCCCGAGCGGCGTTACCCCGCCAACTGGCCTGAGCTGGTGGAGCAGTACCGCCAGCGGGACTATCCGCTGGGCATCTCCGTTGGAAGTATCTTCGGCTGGATCCGTGACTGGATGGGGTTCGAAAACTCCACCATGTGCTTCTACGACGATCCGGGCCTGATGCGGGAGATGATGCAGACCCTGACCGACCTCACTTGCTCCACCATCGAGCGGGCGCTCCGCGACGTGCAGTTCGATTTTGCACACTTCTGGGAGGATATGGCTTACAAGGCGGGGCCGATGATCTCACCGGCGCTGTTCGACGAGTATATGGTGCCCTGCTACAAGCGCATCACCGATCTGCTCAAGCAGCACGGCGTGGACATCGTCATCGTGGACTGCGATGGCAACATCAACGAGCTGGTCGGCCTCTGGTTGAAGGGCGGCGTCAATGTGATGTTCCCTCTGGAGATCCGGGGTGGAAGCGACCCGCGGCCGATGCGCGACCGTTACGGCAAAAACGTCCTGCTCATGGGAGGGGTGGACAAGACGCAACTCATCGAGGGACCGGCGGCCATTGACGCGGAGCTGGAGCGCATCGCGCCTCTGGTGGAGGAGGGCGGGTACATTCCCCACGTGGACCACCGCTGTCCCCCGGACGTCACCCTGGAGAACTATCGCTACTACCTGCGCGCGAAGCGCGAGCGCTTTGGGATCCCGCAGCCGGATCCGGTGGAGTTGACGGAGCCTCCGGCCTGAGTCAGACTCAGGCCGGACAGGCTGCCTGGCGGGTCCGGGCGCGGACTGCAACCTCCGCGAACGGACCCAGAGATGTCAGTACGGCCTGCGTCAACGCCAGGCCCGAGGGGACTCCGAAGTCTAGACTCTGCCCGGCGACCTCGACAGCGAAGTAGTCTCCGCTTCCGGCCGCCAGCGACTGCGCGGTGGTGAGCTGATACTCCCCGTGATCCCGGATGTCGTGCTCGATCAGATGGTTCAGGGCGTCAAAGACGTCCTGCTGCAGCACGTGCATCCCGAAGAAGGCCAGGTACGGAAGCGCCGGATCGGAGCGCGATATCAGACTCCGCTCCGCCGTCTGCCGGTCCGGCTTCTCCACGATCTCCCGAACACGCCAGCGCGGTCCGGGTGAGCCATCGGTCCGCACGATCCCGTAAAGATGGATCTGCTCCGGCCCTACCGGATGAACCGCGGACACGCTCGCTGCGCACTCCCGCCACGCATCCGCGAGCTGCGCCGCGCACGGCTCCTCAGTCTCCGATACGTATACGTGATCACCGAGCAGCACCAGTATGGGCTCGCCGGCGGCGAAGTCTCTGGCGCACCAGACGGCGTGTCCCAGCCCTAACTGCTGCTCCTGGATGCGGTAGGTGATGCGCTTGCCTAGGTCGGCCAGCTCCGCCGCTTCGGTCAGAGCGGCGGGTTTCCGGCCGTAGACCGACTCCTCCTCAGGCGTGAGCGAGCGGAAGTAGTCCCGGTAGGCTGCCTCCGCGCCGGGGGAGGCCACGATGCAGACCTCCTCCACCCCAGCCGAGAGCGCTTCCCGGACGATCAGGTGCATTGCGGCGCGCGTTACGCCGTCTCTGTCCACCAGCGGAAACAGCTCTTTTCGTACGGCGCGGGAGGCAGGAAACTGTCGCGTTCCCCGTCCCGCGGCGGGGATGATGGCTTTCCTCAAAACGTTGTTTGCTGTCATATTCCGTTCAACACGCGGATTCCCCACTCCACGGCTCCCGGGCTGGAGCCCTGGATGATCTCGGGACGGATGCCTGTCTCGGCTTCGTAGGGCAACAGCACGCTGGTGCGATAGTCCTCCGGATCCCGGGTGCTCATCACGGCAACGGTGCCCCCGCATCCGCCGCCGGTGATCTTGGCTCCCAGCACACCGCGCTCCGGGCCCGCCTCGCGCAACAGGCGGACCAGCAGGTCGGTCTCCGCGCAACCCAGCAGAGCCAGCTGCCCGTAGCTCCAGTGGCTGGCGTACATCAGAGCGCCCGCTTCTTCCAGATGGACTCTGTCCCTTGCCGATGCGGCCAGGAGCTGCGAGAAGCGGAAGACCCGGCAGTTCTCGTTCACCGCATGTTCAGCCGCACTGCGCGGATAATAGGTCTCTTCCGGGTCAGGCGAAGTCACCGGGTCCGGATAGTGTCCATACCTGTTCAGGAACTCCTCGCCGGTGATGGAGTGGGGAAGCCAGCACCGGGCGGCGTGGAAATCCCTCCGCGACAGGCCGCACAGATATCCGCCGGGCAAGTTTACCCCGTGCTCGCGCAAGATGGCCACTGCCATGAACGCTCCCACCCTCGCCCGCGTGTAGCGCGCGCCTCCCACGGAGTGCTTGACTCCGGAGTTGATCCCGAAGAAGCGAACTCCCGCCGGAATAGCCACGTGACCCAGCACCGTCGCCGGGTCGCAGCGCAGCTTAAGGAGATGGTTCTCTTTGCCCAGGGCGGCGGACATCTGGTCCATAATGCCGCACGGCGCTCCCGCGATATGGTTTTCCACCTCCTGGCACAGGGCGGCCAGATGTTCCCCTTCCAGTGTGACCCCGAGCGCTGACGTCAGGGCGGTCATAGTGGCCACCTCGATGGCGGCCGAGCTGGCCACTCCGGCGCCCGCTGGAACATCCGACGAGAGCAGAATCCGGATTCCCGGAGGGGTTTCAGCCAGTGAACGTCCCGTCAGGACGCTCAGGCATCCGGCCACATACGCAGCCCAGGAGGCTTCTCTATCCTCACGGAAACGCTCACGGATCCGCGGATAGTCTTCGGGCGAGCGGGCGACGATCTCCTGGACCGGAAAGCAGGCTTCCTTGCGGAGATCTTTCAGGGACTCGCTTTCCGTCCTGGCTATCACGGTCCCATCATCCGTCACCTGGACCGCCGCGATGGCGGCAGCCGAAATGGGAGCCTCAAGAACCAGGGAACCACTGTAATCCGCAATGCCGCCCATTACGTCCAGCCTGCCGGGGGCGCGAGCCACGTGCAGGGGCCTGTTGTGTTCGAAGAAGTTTGAGCCTGAGGCCGTCTCGACCAGCCTCTCAACTTGAGTCTCCGGTGTCCCGGGACCGGCGAAAAGCATTCGAATCTCCGAAAATCTCCAGTGGGGGAGGAATGGTTATGACTTCTACATCCGTCGCAACGACTCCTCCCGGTCTTGCGGTTCCCTTGACTGGCGCTCGGGGAGGTGGAACACCGGCGGGCTGTTGCGACGTCCAACAACGGGAGCCCTGTTTTTCTGGCGGGGGGCGGAGTGTTCGGGTAAGATGGTCAGGAACCCGGCCGGCGCTCTTGCGAGAGAGGCGGCCGGCACCCCCTCGGAAAGGCTTTCATAAGATCTCTTGGAAGACGACGTCAGGCAGAACCTCGTAGAGCGGGTGGAAGAAGCGCTGGATCTCATCCGGCCCGCCCTGCAGCGCGACGGCGGCGATGTCCGCCTGGTGGAGATCGGCGACGATATGATCGCCCGGATGGTGATGACCGGCCACTGCAGTGGCTGCCCGATGGCGCAGATGACCCTGAAGATGGGCATCGAGCGCGTCGTGCGGCAGAACGTTCCCGAGATCGTCGGGGTGGAGGCGCTGCCCCCGAATTCTGTGCAGGAGGGTTGAGGAGGCGGACGCTCCACGGCCGGAAGTCGTGGCGGCCCGTTTGCGGGCCGTTGGTCGAGTGTTTGTGACTTGAGCGCGGCAACTTCTCAACAGCAGGAAGACAAAGCGAAGATCAACGAGCGGCGCCGCATGTTCTGGATGCTGCTCATCCTGTGGGTCGGCATTGGCTGGCTGGACCTGCAGGGACTGGTCCTCGGCCGCAGCTCGCCCATCTCCGCTCTCTATATTCTCGTCGTCATTCCCGCCGCCATCGTCTTTGGACGCACGGGGCTGGTGACTGCCATTGTGGCGGTGGTGGCGATGTACCACTTCACCAACGACAAGCGCGGCATCACCTCTTACACCGAGCCGGAGCTGATGCGGCTCGCGTTCATCCTGGTGGCGGGCATTGCGGTGGAGCGTGTCAGCCGCGACCGCGAGCGCATCCGCCAGGCTCTCGAAAAGCTTCAGCTTGAGACCCGCGTACGCGAGGATCTGACACATATGCTGGTCCACGATCTGCGCACCCCGCTCACAGGGATTATCACCTCGCTGCAGACGTTGCAGATGGGGATCCTGGGCGAACTGGATAAGGATCAGCAGGAGATGATAGATTTCGCCGTCGCCGACGGGCAGCGTCTGCTGGAGATGGTGAACCAGATCCTGGACGTGGCGAAGCTGGAGGCGCGGGAGATGAAGCTGCGCCTTGAGCCCGTGGACCTGTGCGAGCTGGCGGAAAGCGCCCTGCGTGTGGTCAAGCCTCTGGCGGACGAGTCCGGTATCAAGCTGAAGCAGTCCTGCAACGGCGTCCGTCTGAATGTGGATCAGGATCTGATGCGGCGCGTGCTGGTGAATCTTCTGGGCAATGCCGTGAAATTCACCCCCAAGGACGGCGAAGTCTCCGTGGAGACGGCCCCGGCCGAGGACGGAATGGCGCATCTGGTCGTACGCGATACGGGCTACGGCATTCCGGAGTCCGATCTGCAGCGCATCTTCGACAAGTATGCGCAGGTCAAGGGCCAGAAAAAGGCTGGCCCGTCCACCGGACTGGGGCTGACGTTCTGCCGGCTGGCGGTTGACGCTCACGGAGGACGCATCTGGGCGGAGAGCGAACTGGGCAAGGGGACGCAGATGCATATTCTGCTTCCTCTGCGCGGCCCGGAAGAGCATCAGCCTGCGCCTTCGGGCAGCCGGAACTGAGCGCCCCGGCCGGGAGAGGTCACGAAAGCGATGCCGGATCTGTTTGAACAGGCGAAGAGTCTGCTGGACGCGGGTGACGCGGCGGGCGCGGTCCCGCTGCTGGAGGAACTGACCCGCCAGGAACCGGACAACTGGCGGGCATTCGCGCATCTGGGAGTGGCCTACGCGAAGGTGGGCCATTACGAGACCGCCATCGGGGCGTTCCAGAGGGCGGTGGAGCTCAACCCGAACGCCGCCAATCTGCGCTACAACCTGGGACAGGCGTATGAGTTCGCTGGAGTGCCGGAGCAAGCGTTGCACGCCTATGACCAGGCGCTGGAGATACGGCCGGACTATCCGCTGGCGCAGCAGGCCTTCCTGCGTTTGAAGAAAAAGCTGGACGAGCAGGCAGCCTCCACGGAGCTCTAGTCTTTTCCCCGGTGGCTCCGGCCGCGTCTTGACAGGCGGCCGGAAATGACCGACCATGTTTCCGGGATGGCCGGATGCCGGCCGCACGCATCGCATGAGCGAAGACACGCCGGACCCCGACAATAAACCTGCACATCTTGCGCGCGCCCGCGCGCGGATCTCCAGACTATGCGCCTGCCTGCCGGGCAGGCTCCTGCCGCTGGCTCACGGGGGTCTACCGTGGTGACCGCGGCCGTTGTCATTTTCCTGCTGATCGCAGCTAATGCTCTGTACGTGGCGGCCGAGTTTTCGGCGGTGGCTTCCCGCCGGACGCGCGTTGAGGAGCTTGCAGGGGAGGGGAACGCTCTGGCGCGCGCTCTGTTGCCTCTGATGTCCTCCAGTCGCGCCCTGGACACGTATGTGGCTGCGTGTCAGATCGGAATCACACTCTCAAGCCTGGTGCTGGGCGCGTACGGACAGGCCACGGTGGGCCGGGCACTTGCCGGACGCCTGCAAGAGTCGGGAGGACTGTCTCCGGAAGCCGCCCTTTCGCTTGCGGCGGTCGTCACTCTGGCCGGGCTGGTGAGCGCACAGGTGGTGCTAGGCGAACTCCTTCCCAAGTCCGTCGCCATCCGCTACCCGGTCACAGTAGCCCTGGCGACCACAGTGCCGATGCGCTGGTCCCTCTGGCTTTTCGCCCCTCTTACCTGGTTGCTGAACGGCAGCGCGTCGGTCTTGCTGCGTCTGCTGCGGGTGCCTTCCGGCCCGCGGCTGCACGTCCACGCGCCTGAAGACATTGATTATCTTGTCGAGGAAAGCCACGAAGGCGGGATGCTGGACGACGCGGAGCGTGAGCGCCTGCATAATGTGCTTCGCCTTGCCAACCGCAGGGTGAGGGAGGTGATGGTGCCGCGCACCCGGGTGTTCGCCATCCCTGTTGATACCCCGGTTGAGGACCTGGTCCGAATCGCGACGGATTCCCCGTACACCCGTATCCCCGTGTATCGCGGGAGCCTGGACGACGTGCTGGGGCTGCTGCACGTCAAAGATTTGCTGGCCGCCAGCGCCGGGCCGGGGCCGGTGGATCTGGAAAAGCTCCTGCGCGATATGCCCCGGGTCCCGGAGAGCAGACTGGTGGTGGATCTTCTTTCGGACCTCCGGGACCGGCATCAGCATATGGCACTGGTGGTGGATGAGTACGGCGGCACGTCCGGCATCGTGACGCTGGAGGATCTCCTGGAAGAGGTGGTGGGCGAGATCCCCGATGAATACGAGAAGGGCGCTGCGGACCGTGTGGTGCCCCTTGGGGAGGGTGGATACCGCGTACCGGGTACGCTTCCTCTCGCGGACCTGGCCGAACTGACCGGACTGGATGTGGGCGATTCCGAATCCGATACGGTGGCCGGCCTTGTTATGGAGCAACTGGGCCGGATCCCGGAGCAGGGGGAGAGGCTGGACTACGGCGGCTGGACGTTCGAGGTGGAGGCGATGGACGGGCATTCTCTCGTCTCCGTCCTGCTGCATCGTATGGAGGCGAACGAACCGTGACGGATCCGCTGACATTCTGGTCCGTGGTGGCGGCGCTCGTGCTCCTGAACGCTCTTTTCGTGGCCGCCGAGTTCGCTATCGTGGCAGCGCCGCGGGCGCGCATCAGCCGGCTTGCCGATACCGGATCCCGGGCCGCCGCGCTGGTGCGCTACGTCCAGAGCGACGCCCGGCGCCAGGACCGCTATATCGCCGCCGCTCAGGTGGGGATCACGGCCGCCAGCCTGGGGCTGGGGATGTACGGGGAGCACGGCCTTGCCCAGTGGCTGCGTCCGCATCTTGCCGGGCTGGGGTGGCTGCAGGAGCCTGCCGCCCACTCCCTCAGTGGCGGGGTGGCAGTCCTGTTCCTCACGTATCTCCACGTGGTTCTGGGTGAGATGGTGCCCAAGTCACTGGCGCTCTTCCGGCCGGAGAAGACAGTCCTGACCGTCAGCACCCCAATGCTGCTCTTCAGCAGACTTGCGCTCCCTCTTGTACTCCTGCTGAACGGGGTGGGGAACCTCATTTTACGGGCATTCCGCATCCCGCTAATCAGCGAGACAGCCAGCGTGCATAGTCCGCGGGAGCTGGAGCTCATCGTGGAGGAGAGCCACGAGCAGGGCACTCTGGGTGAGCAGGAGAGCGAGATTCTGGTCAATCTGCTCCACTTCCGGGACTTGCTGGTGCGCAAGGTTATGGTGCCCCGGACGTCGGTCGTCGGCATCCCGCTGGATTGCGGTGTGGATGAAGCGGTCAGGATCGCCGTGGAGACGCGCCATACCCGCTATCCGGTGTACGGCGAGAGCCTGGATGACATCCGCGGCATTCTGCACGTCAAAGAACTGTTCCGGGAGCTGCGCCGTCCGCAAGACCAGCGCTCCATAGCGGATGCCATGCGCCCGGCCGTCTTCGTCCCGGAGCAGTTGACACTGGAAGAGCTACTGGTGGAATTCCAGAAGCGCGGAGCTCAGGTGGCGGTGGTGTTGGACGAGTATGGCGGCACCGCCGGAATGGTCACGCTGGAGGACGTTCTGGAGGAGATCTTCGGGGAGGTGCAGGATGAATTCGACGAGGAAGAGCCGGCCATCCAGCGGCTGGACGAGCGCAGATGGGCGCTCTCAGGCCGGGTGCGGCTGGACGAGTTCGAGGAGGAGACAGGCATCGCATTCCAGCGGGAAGACGTGGATACTATGGGCGGCCTGGCCCTGGCGCTTCTGGGGCGGCCGCCCGCTGTGGGAGATGAGGTGGAACTGGAGGGGGTCCGGATGCGTGTGACGGCGCTGGATGGACTGGCCGTCGGGCGGTTGGAGGTGGAGTTTCCCGCCGTCGAGACGGAGTCCGGCGATACTGTCTGACGGGCTGCGGGAACCCCGGCGCTCCCGCCGGGGTAACATGATTTCAGGGAGAGGATGCCCATGAAACGTCGAAGGTTCCGGCTCACCAGACCACTCAATCATCCCAGGGAGACACTGATCCACCTGGCCGGTCCGCTGGACAGGTGGGGGTGCGTCCGGATGCGCTTCAAGCTGCTTGTCCGGTTGGCAAAGGGGTGCAGCCGGGTTGTGCTGGATCTCCGCAAAGTCCCCTACATAGACAGCGATGGCATCAAGGCGCTTCGCTGGCTTCGCGACGACTGGCAGGATGTGCGCGTGGAGCTGATCAACGTGAACTCCGACGTTATGCGCACGCTGCGTCTCAGCCGGCTGGAGGATCTGGTGGCAGACGCAGTGGAGGTTGAGGAGCCCGTCGCGACAGGCACTGGCTGAGATCTTCCTTCTCTGCGCTGGGAAGGTGCCCGTACGCCCTGATTCGGCTACAATCCCGGTATGGGCGCTAAATTGCAACCAGGTCGCGGTTTGTCGGCCGAATACGGCGGGCGGGGATTCTCCCTCATCGAACTGCTGGTCACCATAAGCGTCCTCGGCATTCTGATGGCGCTCTTGTTCCCGGTGCTCGGGCGTGCGCGGCAGATGGCTCGCCAGAGCGCCTGCCTGTCCAATCTGCGTCAGCTGGGGACGGCGATGGCGCTGTATCTGGACGACCACCGCGGAACATATCCCTGGCAGACCGGGCCGCGCTTCCAGCCTTCCACCACAGCGGATGTAGACTTGGCGCGGGACGACCCCTCCGATCGTAGCAACCGCTGGGATGCCGCCCCCGTTCGCGCGGCGCTGACTCCTTACGCGCGGGATCACGCGCTTTGGTACTGCCCTGCTGTGTCCGCTGCGGATGCCCTGCGGATGGAGACCGGGACGCTGCCGGGCATCCCGCCGGATCCTCTGGGAGGAGTCTCCGCGTCGTTCTATCAGGCAAATGCCTATCTTTTCGTGAATACTATTCCGCGACTCGTGCTGCAGGGGCGGCTCAGTCTGCGGCCGAAGCCCGGTCCGGTCCGGCAGGCGGATATCATTGCCCCCGCCCGCCTTCGCGTTTTTCAGGATTTCTGGAATCAGGGACGCGGGGTCCACTCCGGGGGGATCAATGCTCTGCGGGCGGATGGTTCGGCCGCCTGGCAGCGGGCGGTGCCGGGGGTGACCATCGTGGCGTGGTGGGAGCAGTGAAGGCGCGCCCTCTGGAAAGGAGAGATCTGTCTTGAAACGATTCTCCCGGTTTCTGCTTGTTTCGGGGGCCTTAGCGGGTTTTTTCATCGTGTTCGGGTGCTCCCGCGCGGTCAATCAGCACCTTCCGCGTGAGCAAGGATCGCTGGGGGAGGGCGTTCCGGCGTTTCAGGTGCGTCCCGGATACCGGGTGACCGTTGCGGCGGAGGGTCTGGAAAACGCCCGTTTCCTGGAAGGCGACGGAAACGGCACGGTGTTTGTGAGCCAGCCCCGAACGGGCAACATTCTCGCTTTGCGCGACCGGGACGGCGATGGCCGCTACGAGACCCGGACTGTCTTCGTGGAGGGCAGGCGCACCGTGCACGGGCTCTGCTGGCGGGACGGCTGGCTGTATTTCGCTCAGACGGGTTCCATCCATCGCGCGCGGGATGCCGATGCCGACGGAAAGGCGGACACCGTTGAGACCATCATTCCCGAGGGTAGTCTGCCTTCGGGGGGCGGGCACTGGTGGCGCTCCCTGCTGGTCACGGAAGATGCCATCTACACATCCATCGGGGACAGCGGCAACATCACCGATGAGACCTCCACCGAGCGTCAGAAGATCTGGAGATTCGACCGGAACGGCGGCAACAAGCGGCTCTTCGCAAGCGGCATCCGCAACACGGAGAAGCTGCGCCTGCGCCCTGGAACGCAGGAGATCTGGGGGTGCGATCACGGCAGCGACAATTTCGGGCGGAAGTTCGGCGAGAGGGCCGGTTCCGACCAGCCCGTCACGGATCTCAACCCGCCGTGCGAGTTCAACCGCTACGTCGAGGGCGGATTCTACGGGCATCCGTTCATCGTTGGGACTAATCTGCCGCGCCCGGAGTTTCAGGATCGCGCCGATATCCTGCGGCTCGCCGCCCGGGCCATCCCGCCGGAATGGTGCTTCGGAGCCCACTGGGCGCCAAACGGCTTCACTTTTCTGACCCGCGACCTCTTCCCGGATCACCGGGGTGATGCTTTTGTGGCTTTCCACGGATCCTGGAACAGCACCAGGCTGGTGGGATACTGCGTGGAGCGCGTGCTGTTCGACCGCCTCACAGGAAAGCCCTACGGCTCCCTGACGGTCGTGAGCACGCTGGACCGCAACGGCAATGTGCTGGCGCGTCCGGTGGATTGCCTGGAGGAGCCCTCTGGAGCGGTGCTCTTCAGCTGCGACCTGACGAACCGGATCTA
>JBBFLP010000017.1:20793-23340 GCA_037478975.1 Armatimonadota bacterium | reverse complement strand
CCCGGCGCTGTTATTCTAACACCGCCGGAAGGCACTGTCAACACAAACGGACCCGCCTGACCAGACTGCGGCCCACCCTCTCACGCCTGTTCCACTCGCGCCAGAACAGCCGTCACGTTGTCCGCATCCGGGCGCGCTGCCGCCATCTGAACAATCCTTCGCACACACACGTCCGGACGCTTGCCGTGACGATGAAGAGCCTCCTCGATCTGCCGCTCGCTCAGACCGTCCCAAAAACCGTCCGTGCACACCAGGACCAGGTCATCCGCACCGACCTCGATCTGCATCGTCTGAGGGGCCTGGTCTTCGTCGCCCCATCCCACCGCGCGAGTCACGACCGTCAGGTCCTGATCGGGAACCCCGTCACCGCCGGGTGGCAACGCTTCCGCGGACGTCCGCATCCAGTCGTCGTCGGTCAGTTGCACCAGCCTGCGCCCTCGATGCAAATAGGCGCGGGAGTCGCCCAGACTGGCCACGAATAGACGCCGCTGCGCCAGCAGCGCCACCGTCAGGGTGGTTCCCATTCCATCCAGCAGCGGATCGGTCCGGGAGACTTCGTACACCTCCTGATCCGCCCGGCGGAATGCTTCCAGCAATGCGTCCCGGGCGCGTTCCGGCGAAAAGAGACCTTCCGTTCCCAGCACAGCCTCCCGGGCGGCACGCACGGCGACAGAACTGGCAATCTGCCCATTCTGCCTCCCGCCGATTCCGTCCGCGACTATGAAAAGACCCTGCACCCACTCCGGCGACGGAGGATCCACGACGCAGACGAAAGCGTCCTCGTTCGTGAGTCTCCGCCCGGTGGCGCTGAGCGCATAAGCGCGCACCCGCAGCTTTCCCGGCAACTGCCTCACGGGCGGCAGGGGCAATGCTCGGCTCCCTTTTCCCGAAGGGAACACAGGATCGCGGACCTCCCCATCGTTCGCGCTCAACTCAGAAGTCCGGCTCCGTGTAGTGGCTGGCAGCCGGGGAGCGGACAGGCCGGTGCGCCCGCACCCAGGCGTCTATGACCGCATACAGCCACGCGCACCCTGCACCTCCCCAGAGAAGCCAGGATATCAGACTGACCCGCTCAGGAGCCACCCTTCCCGCCGCCGGCGAGAACCCCAGTGTCAACAGAGTCAGGATGCGGAAGAAATCGCCGGTCAGAAGCAACACAACCATCACCATCCCGAACGCGCCTGCGAGGATGGCGGCCTTAGTGGTCTCTCCGTTATACCATTGCCCCAGGCCCGGCCACGCCGCCGAAGCCAGACACGCGAGCGCTGCACTCCTGCCCAGCGGACGGGCAGCCTCTCCGGCAGATGCCAGAACAGTTTCAAGCTCTTCGGCCTGTCTGGCAGCCTCGGTAGCAGCGAGGACCAGTTTTGCGTATTTGGTCTCAGCAGACGCCAGAGATGGATTCGATGTGAATGCCCGGCGATACGCGTCCATCGCCGCTTCGCGTTGGCCGCGCTCAGCTAGAACATCCCCCAGAAGCTCCAGCGCCTCCGGCGCTTCTCCCCCGATCTCGATGGCCTGGCGGCAGGCGCGTTCAGCGCTCTCCAGGTCTCCCCGCCGCAGGAAGACCACAGCGCTTCTGAGAAGCTTCTGAAACTCCTCCGCCGCAGGCTCGTCCCGCATCAGTCCTGGCTCGCGTCTCCCCGGCGCTCCTCCATGGTTCTCCACAGAGAGTCCAGATCGTACATCGCCCGCGCTTCAGCGGTAAAGATGTGAACCACCACGTCACCGTAGTCCAGCAGCACCCAGTTGGCGTGATAGTCCCCCTCCTGCCGGGCCCGCTGGCCCCCCTTCTCTTCCATAGCCTCGACTACCGCATCCGAAAGGGCCCGGATGTGCACGTCCGACGTCCCGTGCGTCACCACGAAATAATCCGCCACCAGGGTCCGGCCGGTCAGATCCATCACCTCCGGAGCGATGGCCTTCTTCTCCTCCAGAGAATCCAGGATCAGCTTCAGCTTCTGTTCCGCAGGCAGCTTGGACGATAGAGAGGGCATTGTCTCGGCTCACCTTCCGGGGCTTCGTCTCATCTCAATAGTAGTCACGGCCCACGATGACGACGACTCTGGCGTCAGCCGGATACTTCGCGTCCGGCTCCAGGCGGTCCGGCCGGCAATTCAGTAGCTCAGCGATCGCCAGGGTCTGGACATCATCGGGATCCCTCGCCAGCACCACCGATCGCTCATAGTCGAACCGCCGGGCGTTTCCGGTCTTCGTCACGCGGTATCCCGCTCCGCGCAGCACTTCCGCTAGACGCTCCGCCGAACCGGCCACCCCTGATCCGTTCAGGACGGCCACAGTGGGCTTGGGAGCTTCGAACTTAAGCATTTCGGCCACAAGCGCCGGGATCTCGTCCGTGGCCGGAAGATAGTAGCTGACCCCACCGATGTTCGCGGGGGCACCAGGCAGGGTCGCTGTTTTCACAGCATCCTCCGGGATGTCCTTCGCGAGCCTTGCCAGCGCCAGGATCTCCCGTGCGCTCAGGTTCGTCTCCACGTTGGCGAGAATCTCGTCAATGGACTGCGGTAGTTTGGTCCAGTTCTCCGG
>JBBFLP010000017.1:13640-20693 GCA_037478975.1 Armatimonadota bacterium | reverse complement strand
CCCCGCACGGACGGGTCCTTGCTGTGAGTATCGTCCTCGCCCAGCACAAGGATGTAGATGATGTCCCTGCCGTCGAACGGGCGCTCCAGCACCAGGCGCGAAGCGGAGGTTTCCAGCTTCTCACTTACCAGGCGGAGGGCCGCCCCGCCGGCCGCCATCGCCAGAGCTCCCACCACAACAAGACCCCACAGCAGCTTTTTGCGCCAGTCAGTCATCCCCATCCCTGTAAAGATTGTTCGCCTGAATGTAGTCCACCACGGCAGCCGGAGCGGTGTAGCGGATGCTTTTGCCCCGGCGGACGCGTTCCCGGATATCTGTGGAAGAGATCTCCATCAACGGGCTTTCGACCAGATGCAACCGGGCCGGAAAGCCTGCGGGAAGAACCTCTTGCGGGTTGCAATCCCAGCCCGGGCGGCAGGCCACAATGAACTGTGTCAGATGGACCAGTTCGTCCGCCCGGTGCCATCCGGGAATCTCCCCCACAGTATCCATTCCCACAATGAAGTAAGGTTCATCCTCCGGCCACAGCCGGCGGAACTCCCGCACGGTGTCGATGGAATAGGTCGGACCAGGCCGGTCAATCTCGATCCGCGACGCCTCAAAACACGCATTGTCCCCGATCGCGAGGCAGACCATGTTCCAGCGGTGCTGCGCCTCTGTCACGCGCCAGGCAGGCTTGTGGGCGGGAGCACCGGCGGGCACGAAAATCACCCGCTCAAGGCCGAACTCCTCCCGCGCCCGCTCCGCCATCAGCAGGTGGCCGAAGTGGACCGGGTCGAAGGTGCCGCCCATAATGCCATATGCGCCCAAGTCCGTCCGCTAACTCCGGATCTGGCCGTCCCCGTAGACCACATACTTGTATGTGGTCAGCTCCTCCAGGCCCATCGGTCCCCGCGCGTGCAGTTTCTGGGTGCTGATGCCGATCTCCGCACCCAGCCCGTACTGGAACCCGTCGGTGAAACGAGTGGACGCATTTACATAGACTGCCGCCGCGTCTATTTCGTTCTCGAACCTGCGCGCAGACTCGAAGTCTCTTGTAATGATGGCTTCCGAATGCTTAGAGCCATAGTGGTTGATGTGCCGGATGGCCTCGTCCAGCGAGTCCACCACCCGAACCGCCAGGATCATCGCCAGATACTCGGTAAACCAGTCCTCCTCGGTCGCAGGGACGGCTACCGGGAACAGGGCGCGCGTGCGCTCGCACCCCCGGATCTCCACGCCCGCATCGGCCAGCCTCTGACACAGCGACGGCAGAAGCTGCCCGGCAACATCCGCGTGTACCAGGAGGGTCTCCATTGCGTTGCACACGCCGCAGCGCTGCACCTTGGCGTTGAAGGCCACGTCGGAGGCCATTTGCAGGTCGGCGGAAGCATCCACGTATGTATGGCAGTTGCCGACGCCTGTCTCGATGACCGGCACCTTCGCGTTCTGCACGACGCTCTGAATGAGCCCCGCGCCGCCTCTCGGTATCAGACAGTCAATGAGTCCGGAAGCCTCCATCATGGCCGTGGCTGCGGCGCGGTCGGTGGTCTCGACCAGCTGCATCGCACCCGCAGGGATTCCCGACTTCTCGGCAGCTTCGGCTATGACCCGCGTGAGCATGGTGTTGGAGTAAATGGCCTCCTTGCCGCCTCGCAGAATGACGGCGTTCCCGGACTTCAGGCAGAGTCCCGCGGCGTCCACGGTGACATTGGGACGGGACTCGAAGATGATCCCGATGACGCCCATAGGGACGGAGACCTTCTTGATGTCCAGCCCGTTCGGCAGACGCCACCCCCTGCTGACGCGCCCGACCGGATCAGGAAGCGCGGCCACCTGGCGCAATCCTTCCGCCATGTCCGCAATGCGCTTCGGGTTCAGCGTCAACCGGTCTATGAGCGCCTCGGACAGCCCGTTCTCTCGCGCAGCGGCGAGATCCCTTCCGTTCGCCTCGATGATCTCGTCCTGACGCGAGACCAGCGACGCCGCCATCGCATGCAGGGCGGCGTCTTTGACCTTCGTGGATGCGGTCGCCAGCCCCCGGGCCGCCTCGCGCGCCCTTAGCGCCATCTCCCGGATCATCTCTGTCATTTCATCAGCCACTTTGCTTTCCTCCACCGCTCAAACACCCACCACCAGATTGTCCCGGTGGATGACCTCGTCGAATTCGTGATACCCCAGCACCTGACGGATCTCGGAGGAGTTCTTACCCATGACCCGCCGGACCTCATCGGCGCTGTAGTTCGTGAAGCCGCGAGCTACGGTCCGGTTCTCCTCATCCACCACCAGCACCAGATCGCCCGGGCCGAAGTTGCCTGTCACCTCGATCACGCCCACGGGGAGCAGCGATGCCCGGCGCGTCGCCAGCATCCGCGCAGCCCCTTCGTTAACCCGCAGGCTGCCCCTTGCAGGGACGGCAAACGCCATCCAGCGCTTGCGGCTGTTCAGCCGCGAAGTGCCCGGGACAAAGCGTGTTCCCAGCCTCTCGCCCCTTAGCACGCGCTCCACCACCGCCGGTTCCCGGCCGTGGGCGATGGTAAGCGATATCCCTGCCGCCATGGCGATCTGCGCCGCAGCCAGCTTACTGGACATTCCCCCCGTGCCTCCGCGCTCCGACTCGCCTCCGCCGGCGATCCTCTGCAGCTCCGGCGTGATCTCCCGCACCTCCGGGATCACTTCGGCATCACGGCCTGCGCCCGGCTTCGCCGTGCAAAGGCCCGGCACATCCGTCAGGAGCAGCACCAGATCGGCATCCACCAGCGTCCCCACAAGGGCCGCCAGCATGTCATTGTCGCCGAACCGGATCTCCTCCACCGAGACGGTGTCGTTCTCGTTGATGACCGGCACCGCTCCGAAACGCAACAGGGTCAAAAGAGTATTCCGGGCGTTCAGATACCGTGTGCGATCCGAAAAGTCGTCCCGCGTCAGCAGAACCTGTGCGGCGGGCGCTCCGTAGCGGTCCAGCTCCGTGGCGTACATATCCATCAACAGCCCCTGCCCCACAGCGGCTGCAGCCTGTTTTTCGGGAATCGAACGGGGGCGCCGCTTCATCTGCAGGCGGATCATTCCGGCGCGGATGGCGCCTGAGCTGACCAGCGCCACCTGCCACCCTGCCTCGCGCGCCCGCACCAGTTGCGCGCAGAGGCCGGCAATGTAATCCGCATCCAGATGGCCGCGCTCATCCGTCAGGGTCGCCGTGCCAACTTTGATTACCGCCCGCTTCAAGTCGCCCTTCCGGCCGCCTCCCGCCGTTTCATTTTTCCGCCAGCCCGGCGTCGCCCAGCTGCGCGCCCTCGTCCACCCACTCGAACTCGAAGGAGCCCACGCGCACAGTATCCCCGTGCTTTACCCCACGCTTCTCCAGCTCGCGGAAGACACCCAGCGCATTCAGCCGTCCCTGAAGACGGCGCAGGGCCTGCTCGTTATCCAGGTCCGTCATCGCCACAAGCCGCTCGGCCTGGCGGCCAGAGACAACGAACTCTCCGGAGGGTCCTCTTTCCACCGTGAACGGTGCTTCCGGCCCTTCGATGCGCACAACCTCCTCCACGGCCACAGGCGCTCGGGGAGGAGCTTCACGCAACAGCCGGGCCGCCGCCCAGACCAGTTGCTGGATTCCCTCTCCGGTGGCTGCCGAGACGGGGAGGATAACGGGAATACCCCGCCCGGACTTCTCAAATTTCTCCCTTAAAGCGCGCTCCGCCTCCGCGGCCCGTTCCCGGGCTTCGGGAATGTCCACCTTATTCAGGCCAATGACCTCCGGCAAAGCCGCCACCGCGTGACTGTATGCTTCCAGCTCGCCACGGATGACCTCATAGTCCGACACGGGATCCCGGCCGGTCGCCGGCGAGCAATCCACCAGATGGATGAGAACCCGGGTGCGCTCGATGTGCTTCAGAAACCTCTGACCCAGGCCCGCCCCGCGATGCGCACCCTCGATCAACCCCGGGACGTCCGCCATCACGAACGATTCTCCCGGCCCCACCCGGACCACACCCAGATTCGGGACCAGGGTGGTGAAGGGATAGTCCCCAATCTTCGGGCGCGCGTTTGAGACGGAAGCGATAAGGGTGGATTTGCCGCAGTTCGGAAAGCCCACCACCCCCACATCCGCCAGCAGACGCAGTTCCAGCCGCAGAGTGAAGCTCTCGCCCGGCTCACCCAGCTCCGCAAACTTGGGCGCCTGCTCCGTGGGCGTAGCAAAGGCCGCGTTGCCCCGGCCCCCACGCCCGCCGCGCGCCACCACCACGGTCTGGCCAGAATATGTAAGATCCGCGATGTAGCGGTCTTTCTCGACACAGTAGACGCTGGTGCCGACCGGCACACGGATGATCAGTGGCGGTTGATTGGCTCCGGTGCGGTTGTTCGGCCCGCCGCGTCCTCCATCAGCAGCCCGGTAACGGCTCTGATAGCGGAGGTCTACCAGAGTGTTCAGGCTATCATCCGCTTGAAGAACGACATCGCCCCCGCAGCCGCCGTCCCCTCCCGCCGGCCCCCCGCGAGGGACGTACTTTTCACGACGAAAGGCCACGATGCCATCGCCGCCCTTCCCGGACGTGACGTGGATCGTGACCTCGTCAACAAAGTCCAATTCCCGTTGTCCCTGCCGGGGACTCCCCGGCGACTACTGGCGTTCCGGCAGGACGCTGACCAGCCTGCGGGACCTCTCGCTTCCTTCGAACTTGACGAAGCCGTCAATCAGCGCATACAGCGTATAATCCTTGCCCACTCCGACGTTGCGTCCCGGGTGATGGGACGTGCCGCGCTGGCGCTTGATGATGCTGCCGGCGCGGACAAACTCACCGTCGAAGGCCTTTACGCCCAGCCTTTTGGAATTGCTATCGCGCCCGTTCCGGGATGAACCGACGCCCTTTTTATGTGCCATCTCTGTCTATTCCCCTGAATGCGCAGTCTGCGGCGCGGCGGCGGGGCCGCCCCGCCTTTCAGCTGATGGACGAAACGGACAGCACGGTCACCGCCTGGCGATGCCCGTAGTGCCGGTACTGGTTCTTCTTCGGCTTGTAGTGAAAGCCGTGGATCTTGCGCCCCTTGCCATGGCGCACGATGGTGCACGACACCCGCGCGTTCTCCACGATGGGGGTGCCGACACGCACCCCGGAATCGTCGCTCACCAGCAACACGCGGTCCAGCACCACCTCGGACCCTGGCTCGCCATCCAGACGGTTGACCTCAAGCTTCGCGCCCGGCTCAACCCGGTACTGCCGTCCGCCGCATTCCACTACTGCGTACATTTCCAAAACCTGCCGCCTCAAACAGTCTTGATGGCGCCGGACTTCTATCGGATGCCCGGCAGCCCCGGAGCAGATTATCGGCGTCTGCGCCGGATGTCTCCTGTCGCAAAGGTGAGCGGGCGAACTTCCGAAGCTCGCCCGCTCCAACACATTACACTATCACCGGCGCCGCTTTTTGTCAACTGCGTGAGCGCGCAAGCGCCGGCCGCTCGGCTTCACGCCCAACAACCACCTCAGCTGAAGCCCAGCTCCGCCGGATCTCCGTGAGACGGGCTCTGACCACCTGTCCCACATACCGCCCGCCGTTGGCCAGATCCAGCAGATATCCGTCCAGCCAGGCTGTGGCATGGGGCAGAGTGCTGTATGGATCCCTTACCACGCGGCATTCGACGATGTCATCGCGGTTATACGGCAGAAGAGCTTTCTCCAGCTCTTTTTCATCACCTGGAGTGATCTCGAACTTCTCCGCGTGCATATCCTCGCGCGCCCGGACATAGATCTTGCGGTCAATGCGGCGCTCGATCTCCTCGATGACCTCACCCCGCTGACCGATCAGATGGAACGCTACGACGGGATTCACGTGGATCAGAAGCGCCCGGGCGGAAGACTCGCTTGCCACCTTCTTGAGAGCGCGCTCCGCCTCTATGCTGATGGAAACGGCAGAAGCCACGCGCCCGCGCCCCTGGCAATAGGGACACGCCTCTCCCACCGTCTCCGAGATGGTAGCGCCAGTGCGCTTACGGGTCATCTCCACGATCCCCAGCGGGCTGATGTGGGAGATCTTGGTCCGTGTGCGGTCGCTGCGCATCGCCTTCTCCAGCGCATTGACCACCTGCGCCCGGTCCTTGGCGCTGGTCATGTCAATGAAGTCTATGACGATGATGCCGCCGATATCCCGCAACCGGAGTTGCCGGGCGATCTCCGCCGCCGCGTCCAGATTCGTCCGCAGGATCGTCTCGTTCAGGCTGGTGGTCCCGATGAACTTGCCCGTGTTGACGTCAATCGTGACCAGCGCCTCGGTCTCGTCTATCGTGAGATGCCCGCCGGACTTCAACCAGACCTTGCGCCTCAGCAGCCGGTCAATCTCGGTCTCGATCCCGAAATGGTCAAAGATTGGCTCTGGACTGTCGTACAGCTGCACCCGCGACTTGAGCTTCGGAGACATCATCTCCACCAGCTCCAGGGCCTTGGCGTGCTCCTCTTTGCTGTCTATCAGGACGCGCGTGACATCGCTTCCGAACACGTCGCGCAACGTCTTATAGATCAGGCTGAGATCCTTGTGGACCAGGCCGGGAGCCTTTGTACGCGCCGACACCTCCTGAATCTGCTCCCACATGCGGGTGAGCATCTCCATATCGTTGCGCAGATCCTGCTCGGATTTGCCTTCGGCCTCCGTGCGCACGATCACGCCACAGTTGGGCGGGCGGCAGGCGTTGATGATCCTCTTCAGCCGGTCCCGCTCGCGGGAGTCATCTATCCGCCGGGAGACTCCGAGGTTCTCACTTTCCGGCATCAGCACCAGATACCGGCCCGGGAGCGAGATGCGGGTGGAAACGCGGGCGCCTTTCGTCCCGCGGGGGCCTTTGACCACCTGGACAAGCAATTCCTGGCCCACCTTCAGAACATCCTTGATGCCCAGGTTCCGCCGGTCTATCCGCCGTCCTTCCTCGTCCTCATCTATGGCTTCCGGGATGACATCGGCCACATACAGAAAGGCGTTGCGCTCCAGGCCAATGTCCACGAAAGCGGCGTCCATCCCGGGCAGCACATTGCAGACTTTGCATTTGAAGATGCTGCCGACCACGCGCTCTTCCCGCTCGATATG